>JAOZRQ010000521.1 GCA_029940115.1 Desulfobacterales bacterium | reverse complement strand
GCCGAAGGCCGCTCCAAAGACGAAGGCCGCTCCAAAGACGAAGGCCGCTCCAAAGACGAAGGCCGCTCCAAAGCCGAAGGCCGCTCCAAAGACGAAGGCCGCTCCAAAGCCGAAGGCCGCTCCGAAAGCCGCTCCAAAGCCAGCGGCCAAAAAGGCGCCTGTTGCCGAGCCTGCGTCTGCTTTCTCAAGCCATGATGTCGAGAATCTGGCAAATGATATCATCCAGAAAATCATCTCGGAGCTTGGAAGCTTGGACTTGAATGTCAAGGTAAACCTCGATATTGAGGAACTTGAAGATTAAGCGGCGGCTTATCTGAGGCATAACGCATTCATGCCGAAATAGGGAAGGAAATGGCCAAATTCAGCTCCAAGGAACAGTTGAAAAAAGATAAGGTGTCGCTTATTTTCATGGCTACAGGCCTTTTGGCGCTGATCATCTTTTTTGCTGTGGTATTTCCGAAGGACCGTGAAGATAGGACGCAGTTCGGATCCTCCGATGACAGGCTCAGGCAGACAGAGGAGAGGCTTCTTAGCCAACTGAAAGTGCTGGAAGACAGACTTGCGCACCTTGAGGAGCGTGACCAATCGTTCAAGCAGATGATCCACAGGCTTGACGGACTGAACGCCTCTCTCTCCTCAAAGGTGGCGCATATGGAGAAGATCGTTGAATCTTTGCAGAAGAAGGTGCCCGCGTCCGGGCCCACCCGGGTTCCCGATGTTCCCCGTAGAAGAACGGCTCTCCGATATCACCGAGTCCAAACTGGAGACACCCTCTATCAGATCAGCCGGGCCTACGGCCTGACGGTGGACGAGTTGCGACATATGAACAATCTTGCGCCCGAAGCGGCCATAAAGCCTGGGCAAAAACTTATCGTGAAGTAAGCTGTAAGCTCGAAGCTGTAAGCGATTTCGCAGACGTCTTATAGCTTAATAGCTTACACCTTACAGCTTAACCTTACAGCTTGCACTTTTTATGAAAAAAATATGGGCATCCTTCATTTTGCCTGAAAGTAGTTTGCACTTCTCAGATGCGCCAGAAGTTTGTAGTTCCGCCTTTAGGCGGTGTGGCACCGCCCAAAGGCGGAACTACAAACTTCTGGCTTGAAAAAATGTAAACCCATAAATGAAGGATGCCAAAATATGATTGATTTTACTGATGATGAGATGTATCTCTCTCCCACGGCCATCATAGACAGCGATCATGAGGATATTCAGGCTTATGTGAGGAAAACGGTCGCCAATCCCGGAAGCGATCCGGTGTCGGATGCGATGGCACTCTATTACGCGGTGCGGGACGGAATATGGTATGATCCATATTATCCGTTCTATCTGCCGGCGCATTACCGCGCAAGCCGGGTGTTGAAAAGCGGACGCGGCTTCTGTATCAGCAAAGCCTCCCTCCTCTGCGCCTTGGGAAGAGCCTGCGGCATTCCTTCAAGGCTAGGATTCGCCACCGTCCGGAATCACCTCGCGACCCGACAGCTCATTGAATTCATGGGAACCGACCAGTTTGTCTATCATGGATTTACAGAGTTTTGCCTCGAAGGCAGGTGGGTCAAGGCCACCCCCGCGTTCAACGCGGCACTCTGCGAAAGGCATAGGGTGAATCCCCTTGAATTCAATGGTCGGGAGGATTCCATCTTCCACGCTTACAACATGGAGAATCAGAAATTCATGGAATATGTGGCATATCACGGCATTTATGCGGATGTGCCGGTGGATGTCATTGTGGCCGCATGGAAGGAAACTTATGGGAAGGACCGTGTCAGGAAATGGATGACGGCTCTTGAGCAGTCAGGGGGAGCGTCCGGGCGCAATTTTGACAAAGAGGATATCGTGGAATGACGTGAGGGGGGACGAATTTACAAGTCGTGATAATAGTATCCTTCAGCTCTGTACAGGACAAAAAAAGTGATTGAAGAGGGAAACCCGGCTTTTTCCTGCAGTTTGGAAGTCGGACCGTCTGGAAAAAAGCCGGGTTTCCCGCCCATTCCCGATTTTTTGTCCTGTACACAGATCCTTCAGAACAACCTGCCCCGAAAAGCGTCCCTGAAATCCTTGAGCTGCTCCTCAAGGGAGACGTAAACCATGAAGGAGAGCGCGCCCAGTTGGACCACGGCGTTGAGATTGGCGTCTGATTTCGAGGCGATCCGGATGCGTTCACCAAAGGAATAATTCAGCTCTTCCAATTTGTTGTAGATGGCCTTCAGTTCTCCAAGCGTGAAATCTGGCTCACCACCGGCGGAGAGGATGAAATACTGCCGGAGCAGATATGCCCCCACCGTTCGGAAAAGCGTGTCCTCAGTGGTGGCAAAGGGGAGATGGAAACTCGCGAGCGCCCCCAGCTTCGACAAGATCGGACACGCACTGGTCGCCATCACCAGCCCGAGGAGCGATTGCAGGCCCGTCTGAATGTCACAAGTTTTGATGTATTCCCGATCCGATGTCTTCACCCTCACCGCGACTTGCTTGTGGGAGAGAAACGAGGAAAACTTCTCAACGATCTCCTGCAAATCCACCGCGGTGGGACAATACCGGTACGTTTCAGCAGAGAGGGGGCAGATATCACACTGATTGTACTCCAGTTTTGTCCAAGAAGGATACGCCTTCTTCATTTCCTCATGATAACAGCGGTCAATGTCAACCTGAAAAAACAATGTCTCGCCGTTGTCCATTTCAAATATATATTCTACCATGATCATCCGCCTATAAGTTGAAATTTTAAACTTGAAGCTTGAGGCTTGGAACTTTGAGATTGAAAGTTGAAGGGATGAAGAAAATTTCATCCTTCCTGTTATGGTATCCTGTGGATGGCTTTGCGAAGGCCGATGAAATGGGCATCATCACTTTGTTTGTTTTTCATCATGGCGGATACCATTTCCTTAGATGGCACAAAGTGCCATGCCAGCTCCTCCAATAGTTTGGACAGTTTTTGAAAATTAAAGGATCAGAAAATGTGACCTGTTGAAATCAGAGGATTTGATTTTTTAAGCCGAAATCAGCAAATCATTTGAAATCAACGGGTTGCAAAAACTGTCCGAACCATTGCTCCAGATTTCATCCCTCATCTCTCATCCCTTCTCCTTCACTTCCTGAGCTCTTTTTTCAGGATTTTGCCCACATTGCTTTTGGGCAACGCATCCCTGAATTCGATCTCCATCGGCCATTTGTATTTGGCCAAGTTGGTTTTGCAGTGTTCCATCAGTTCGACCTCCGAGGTGATTTTACCCGGCTTTGCCACAACAAAGACTTTGACCGCTTCCCCCCGGTGAGGGTGCGGGATGCCGATTGCACAGGCTTCCTGCACGTCCGGATGCTCATAAAAGACCTCTTCAATGTCTCTTGGATAGACATTGTACCCACCGGAGATGATCATATCCTTTTTCCGGTCCACGATGTAAAAATACCCCTCCTGATCCATTTTGGCTATGTCCCCGGTATGGAGCCAGCCATCATCAGTAAGAACATCAGCGGTATCCTCAGGCATGTTCCGATAGCCCTTCATCACTTGGGGTCCCCTGATCAGCAGTTCGCCCGATTCGTCCGTCGGCACATCGGTTTTCCCATCCTCCAGACTGACAATCCGGCACTCGGTGTCTGGCATGGGCAGTCCGATGCTCCCGATCTTCCGTTTTTCAGGGTTGAACGGGTTGATATGCGTGACCGGCGTGGTTTCAGTCAGGCCGTATCCTTCCACGATCACTGCCCCGGTTTTTTCCTCAAAGTCCCTGATCACCTCAATGGGAAGCGGCGCGCTGCCGGAAAAGCATCCTTTGATGGAGGTCAGATTGCTCTTTTGAATATCCAGATGGTTCAGCATCCCGATGTACATGGTCGGAACCAGCGGGGCAAAGGTGGGCCTGAATTTCCCCACAGCCTCCAAGAGTTGCTCCGGCTGGGGCTTGGGTACAAGGATATCCCCCCATCCCATATAAATGGAAAGATTCATTGCCGTTGTCATCCCGAACACATGGAAAAAGGGGAGCGCGCCCAGCATCATCTCCTTGCCGCTCTTGAATGTGGGAAACCAGGCTGCCACCTGCTGAACCTGCCGGCTCAGATTCCCATGGGTCAGCATGACACCTTTTGAAACCCCGGTTGTCCCGCCGGTGTACTGGTACATGGCGATATCATCAAAGGATATCTCAACATCAGGGGGCTGGGTTGGATATTTTGCCAAGAGTTCTTTCCATCGGTGAACATCCGCCGCGGGTCTGACATCTGCGGCCAGGTTTTTCTTTTTGCCCACAAAGGGGAAAATCAGATTTTTGGGAAAAGGAAGATAGTCGCCGATGGAGGTGTAAACGATCTGTTTCATCTTTGTCTCGGGTCGGAGGGCGACCATGCGGTCCGCCAGCAGATCAAGGGTGATGAGCACTTTTGCGCCGGAATCGTTGAACTGGTGTTTCAGCTCCCGATCCGAGTAAAGGGGATTGTTCATCACGGCAATTCCCCCGATTTTCAGGATGGCATAATAAGCCGCCACGCAGGGGATCATGTTCGGCAGGAGAATGGCCACGCTCTCCCCTTTCTGAACCCCGAAATCATTCAGGCATGAGGCAAAGCGGTCTGCCATGTCATCAAGCTGACGGTAACTGAGCTTATAGCCTTGGAAAATCAGAGCCGGATGATTCGGAAACCTGCTGACCGATCTTTCCAGAAATCCGGGAAGGCATATATCCTCATACGCCACTTTCTCCACAACATCCTTTTCATAATGCGCCAGCCAAGGTTTGTCCTGATAGGTAACCTCTTTCATAAAATGGCTCTCCTTGGTGTTTGTGACCAAACAACTTCCCCATTCCTGCTGGACCGAACCGAGCGTGAGGGGATATTATTTGGTCATGGTTCCTTGAAGTTTTCTTTGCCATTCAGGAGCGGGCATGGTCGGCTCGACCATCTAGTACAGCACTTTGTAAGTTCGTACCCCCTCGCCCGGCTCGGACTTCGGCGTGAGCTCAGACTTCGGCGAGCTCAGTCGAGCCG
>JAOZRQ010000520.1 GCA_029940115.1 Desulfobacterales bacterium | reverse complement strand
CCCGTAGGGACTGCTGAAAATAGCCCGGCAATTCATGTCCCGTAGGGACTGCTGAAAATAGCCCGGCAATTCATTGCCGGGGTGAGTTGACAGAAGCCCCCCGAGTCCCGTAGGGACGATTGGATCGCATTATGCCTCCGGATCAAATTCCCCATCCAGAATCTCTGTGAGCACCCCGCACATCTCTTTGGGTGGCATGACAAACGCGTAGCGATTGCCCATCAGATGCCGGGGGGTTTCATCTATAAGCGTTTTCCCCTTATCCTTCAACTCGTCCAGCCCTGCCGCCACATCATCCACGCGATAGGAGATCAGAAATATCCCCTCGCCCTTTTTGCGGATGAACCGGGCCACATCGCTCGACGGGTCTGTGGATTCCATCAGCTCCAAGGCCACATCACTCAGATAATACCGGGCCACCCGGATTTTTTCGCCTTGGGCCACATATTCGACCGCCAATTCCAAGCCCAGCGTCTCCTCGTAAGCCTTTCGCGCCTCGGCAAGCGATTTCACGGCAATGCAGATATGATCAATTTTCTTGGCTTTCAACATTATTCTCCCATGTAAATCAGTTAAAGAGTTTGTGAGTTTAAAGAGTTTAAAGAGTTGGTGAGTTGTTTCTGTAGGGTTCGGGTTTGATTGTTGCCCACGCGCCATCTTTCACCGTTTTTTTGCCTTGGTGCAAAAACTTGTGTCCCAGTTTTTGGCGGGAAACTTTTGTCCGTTGTGAACTACAAGGATGGTTTATAAGAAGGGGCCTCAAATTTCAAAATTGACCCCCGGCTTCAGCGCAAGCTTTCAGGGTGCCGGCTCAAGCGTGAGGGAGCTCAACAAAAGGGAGTGCAAGAAGGGCGGCCTCATTGCCTTTCAACCTCCACAATCTGAGTCTCATTGCCTTTCAACCTCGATGACTGAGCAGCCCTTCTTGCGTCTCATTCCCCTCAGTATCAGGGAAAACCTGGGATGTCAAAAAAAATGTCGCCTTCTGGAAGGAAGGTTGTTGACATTCGACATTCCCCGTGGTGCAGGCGTCCTCGTCGGCATGTCGGGCGGCATTCCTCCAATCAGCCACGAGCTGCAAATGGGAGTGTCCGCCTTCGAGGGCATTGACATGCGAATCATGCCAGCACCTGCATTGGCGGGCCGGAGCTGCAATGGGAGAACACTTTGTGGCCCCGAAAGCGCCGACACCTCAATCGCATGTGCCTCATGGCTCCACCATACCCCAGGTTACTCGCATATACGGGCTGACCGTTTGCGCCTTGTGGCCCGCCATCGTTGTGGTTGCTGAACAGCGGATCCCATGCGACGGCCTGGCGGTGCCTAGGGAACGAATCAGATGTCCTGAACATTGCGTGACGGTAAGGGAAAGAGATTCAAAAAAGCAATTTGCAAAATGGCTCCACATTGCGTGAGGTTCTTTTGACGCCAAGAGAAGTTCAGCAAAGCAATTTGCAAAATGGCTTTGCGTTGGAAAACATACTTGACAGCCAACCAAAAAGATGACAAACATTGACGCACGGACATTGGCGTGACCATCCACACGGCACATGGGCAGACGGTCTGGCCGTCGGGTCGCGAGTGGCTTGGGGCATGAGAGAGCCGTAAGGCACATGCGCGATGGTCGGCATCGACCGGAAGACTGCGAAGTGCACTCCCATTGTCGCTCGTGTGGCACTGGCAGAATTCGCATGTTGGTGCCATTCCGATGGTGAACACTCCCCGACGGCCAATTGAAAGACGTCACCCGACATGCCGACGAGGATGCCTGCACCATGAGGGATGTCGGATGCCAACAACCTTCCTTCCAAGAGGCGAGAGACGACACTTTGCTTGACATTTCAAGTTTTCCCTGATACTGAAGGGAATGTTGTGGATCAAAGGAGATTGACACGAACGATTTAAAAAATACTTTCGTCAGGTGCAAGGATTGCCTTTTGGGATGACGAGGTCTCAGCCACCTGCCATCCTTCCACTCCTTTTGTCCGAGCCTTCACAAGCAATGATGGGACAAAAATTGTCTGCCAAAAGCCGGACAAAAGTTCCACCCACATCCGACAGACGACACACAAAAAATGACAGACAGCAACATGACGGCAACAAACACACCGAACCCTACAACAATCAACAAGCATCAAGTATCAAACATCAAGTATCTAGTGTGATTTACATGGGAGAAGGAGATGAAAAGAGAAGCCATATCCGATGTCTTTGTTCTCAACCAGGAGATACATTCCATCGAACACACGGATATGTTTGATCAGATCCGGGGATCATCCATTTATGAGGTGATCAAAATTATGGATGGTGTTCCCCTGTTTGCAGGGGAACATATTGGACGCATGAAACATTCCGCGGCCTTGTCGGGGTCAGCCATTCCCATGAACGCAGATGAGATCATCACACAGATCGCCATGTTGGTGGAACATACGCAACATAAGAATATCAACGTGAAACTGGTCTGGAGCCAATCGAGGGGAAAAGACCTTTTTCTGACCTATTTCATCCGACCCGAATATCCGGGACGACAGGCGTATCTCCTCGGCGTTCATACCATTCTGTTCCAAGGCGAGAGAGAAACCCCCCATATGAAGACCATAAGCAGTTCCTTTCGGGAAAGGGTCAGAGAGGCGAGGAAAAAATCAGGAGCTTACGAAGCCCTGCTGGTGAATGAGGTGGGTTATGTCACCGAAGGCACCCGCTCCAACATCTTCTTTTTGAAAGAGGGGAAGATTTACACCCCTCCCGCGGAAGCCGTATTGCTGGGCGTCACCCGCAGGCATGTCGTGGAAATTTGTGAGACCCTTGAAATAGAAGTCAGGGAGGAGAATCTTCACCAGAAAGAACTTTCCGAACTGGAAGGCGCGTTCATCACCGGGACGACGGTGGATGTTCTACCCATCGGCTCCATTGACGACAGACCGATCCCTTCGGCTTCGGAACCTCGGATCCAAAAGATTGTGGCGTGTTATGCTGAAGGTATGAAGGCATGTGTTCGGCAATTTAAGCAACAGGAATGAGGCGTGATTCGTGAGGCGTGATTCGTGAGGCGTGTGATGGGTTCTGGTCGCTGGTCCATAACCAGAACCCAGATTTCAGATTTCTGTTGAACATCTTTTCAGATCAGGCACTCTCAGCCTTCTACATCGCCTCGGCGTCTTTTTTGCCTTTCCACAGCTCGAAACCGATGATGCCCGCCAACACCAGAATGCCAAATGCAGGGGAAAGAACAACCGATTTGGCCGTTGCGAGGATACCTGTCCCTGCGGCTTTTGCCACGCCTCCTGTTGCCCCTGCGGCTTTCACCGCGCCTCCTTCTTCAACCATTGCACACCTGATTTTCAAAGCTCGTCAAAAAACAAGCTTCAAGGGTCGCCTTCTTCGACCAGTGATAAAGTTGAAAAAAATCCCGCCGAAGCTGGTCATCTGCCCGTTCAGGCAAATTAAAAAATGTCCATTTTTCGGCATCTTTCATTTTGGCTGAAAGGTGTGAACCCATGAATGAAGGATGCCCATTTTTAATTTGCAAGTATTCAATGAAACCCGTCGAACTTGCCCTCACGCTCGGTTCGGACCTCCCGCTCGGTTCGGGGACCCTCCCGCTCGGTTCGGATTGACAAATCCGAACCCCACCTCAGAGGGGGTTTGCCTGCCCAAGAGGGTGTCATTTCATTTCCGCAAGCACCCGCTCGGCAACTTCATACATGAGAATCATTTTAAGAGCTAAAAATTTTCCTGTCAAGCTTAAATTGCGTCCTTCATTTTGACTGAAAGGTGGTTTGCACTTTGATCAATTCTTTTCAGCCAAATCTTGGCAGATGATCCTGCTGATCTCAGGCAGATGGTCAAAGATGAAGAAATGGCCTCCCGGAAACTGTCTGACAGATATTTTCCAAGTGGTCACCTCCTGCCATTTCAAGGCTTCCTCATATGTCACGTCAACATCATTCAAGCCGATCATGACGGTCAGCGGGATGGCGAGCCGCGGGGCATTCCTGTCATATGTGTAGGTCTCCACCGCCTGAAAATCTGCCCGCATGATCGGCACCATAAATTCCATCAGATCCTTTTCCTGAAGAAGCTCCTTGGAAGTCCCCCCATATTGCAGCAGTTTTTGGATAAATTCCTGCTTGGGAAGCAAATGAATGTTCTTTCTTTTGTTGACCGACGGAGCGTTCCTCCCTGAAAGAAACAACCGGCAAGGGCTCGGCTTGTTTTCCGCAATGGCCTTGAGGGTGAACAAATAGGCCAGTGTTGATCCCAGACTGTGTCCGTAAATGGCATACGGCGCGTTCAGATCATCCTTGATGGACATCCAGATGTCCTCAACCATTTCATGAATATCGGTGAGAAGCGGCTCCCTCATGCGTCTGCCGTGTCCAGGCAGATCAATTCCAGAGACATGGATGTGACGAGGGACATGTTTTTCAAACGGTTTGTAGGAATAAAAGCTTCCCCCTGAAAAAGGGAAGCAGAACAGGTTCATTTTTTCATGAACTGCTGTGTCATATGTCATCATTATGTATCCTTAATGTATCCTTCCAAATCTTCGGAGACAATCCGGACCCAGCCGATATTTCCCCAATGTCCCTGCCAGATGGAGAAATCCGGCAACTCGGTTCGGATCGGCCAATCCAAATATTGCCGGCATCAGATGGAGAAATCCGGCAACTCGGTTCGGATCGGCCAATACAAAATATTGCCGGCATCCTTCATCTTGCCTGAAAAATAGTTTGTACCTTCATATGAATTGAGAAGTTTGTAGTCCCGCCTTCAGGCGGTGTCGCACCGCCTGAAGGCGGAACTACAAACTGAAACCATAAATGAAGGATGCCATATTGCCTTATAAGAGTCGGTCTGTTAAAAAGAGATGGTCACGCCGTGCGGCTTTCCCCAGATTGGTTCAATCCGAGCGGGCGTCCATATATTTTCAGGCTGTGTACAGGACAAAAAGTTGGAGTGGGCGACAAACCCGGCTTTTCTCCAAAT
>JAOZRQ010000071.1 GCA_029940115.1 Desulfobacterales bacterium | reverse complement strand
GCGTGATGCGTGAAACGTGATGCGTGGGACGTGATGCGTGGGACGTGATGCGTGAGACGTGAAACGTGATGCGTGAAACGTGATTGCAGCTTTTAAGGAAGGAACTTATGGAGGAAGATTACAAAGCGAAGAATTTTTATGACATGGACCGGTTTTTCCATGCGTGGCAGGGGAAGCTCACGTCGAGCATCTCCCCCACCGCGCTGATGCTCGCGTATTTTGACTGGGCGATTCACATTGCCAACGCGCCGGGCAAGCAATGGGAGATACTGATGGAGACCTTCGCAAAGGCACTCAAGTGTTCGACCGCACTTTCGGCTCTATCTTCGGATGCCGACGAGTCTGAACTCCCCTTTCCGGCCGACAGACGATTTGAAGGGGAAGAGTGGCAACGATGGCCCTACAATGTGGTTTGTCAGAATTTTCTTCTGATCCAGCACTGGTGGGAAAGGGCCACCGAGTCTGTCCCGGGAGTCGGCCGCCATCATCAGGATATCGTCTCCTTCGCGGCCCGGCAGATGCTCGACATGATCTCCCCCTCGAACTTCGTGATGACCAATCCGGAAATCCTGAAGGCCACCATGGAGCAGGGGGGCAACAATCTGGTGCGGGGACTGCTCAACTTTCTGGAGGACAGGCAACGGGCCGCAGAGGGAAAGCCGGCGGTCGGAACCGAGGCGTTCAAAGTGGGCGAACATCTCGCGATCACCCCGGGCAAGGTCGTCTGCCGGAACCGGCTCATGGAACTGATTCAGTACACTCCGCAGACCGAGAAGGTCCACGCGGAACCGGTGCTGATCGTCCCGGCCTGGATCATGAAATACTACATCCTCGACCTCTCCCCCCACAATTCCCTAGTGAACCATCTGGTGGAGAAGGGGCATACCGTGTTCATGATCTCATGGATGAATCCTGGGGAGGCGGACCATGATCTCGGCATGGATGACTACCTCACCTTGGGAATCATGGCCGCGATCAATGCCATCGCGGCCATTCTCCCGGACAGACAGATTCACAGCGTCGGCTACTGCCTCGGAGGGACCCTCCTCACCCTTGCAACGGCCACCATGTCCCGGGAAGGGTATGAGCGGTTGCGGACCATGACCCTTCTCGCGACCCAAGTGGACTTCACGGAGGCCGGCGAGCTGAGGCTCTTCATTGATGAGAGCCAGCTCAATTTTAAGGATGAAACCGGAAGGATGAAGGATGAAATCGGAAGGATGAAGGATGAAACCGGAAGATTGAAGGATGAAACCGGAAGGTTGAAGGATGAAACTGGAAGGATGAAGGGTGAAACCGGAAGGTTGAAGGATGAAACCGGAAGGTTGAAGGATGAAGCCGGAAGGATGAAGGATGAAACCGGAAGGATGAAGGATGAAGCCGGAAGGATGAAGGATGAAGCCGGAAGGATGAAGGATGAAGCCGGAAGGATGAAGGATGAAACCGGAAGGACTTCATCCCTCATCCCTCATCCCTCATCCTTTCAGATGCTCCGATCAAATGACCTGATCTGGTCCCGGATCATCCACGACTACCTCATGGGAAAGCGACAGGCCAAGTTCGACCTCATGGCGTGGAACGCGGACGCGGCCCGGATGCCGGCCCGGATGCACAGCGAATATCTGAGGCGTCTCCTTCTCAACAACGACCTCTTCGAGGGGCGCTACATCATTGATGGCAGGGCCATCGTGATCAGCGACATCCACATCCCCGTCTTTCTCGTGGCCACGTCAAAGGACCATGTGGCACCTTGGCGGTCCGTTTACAAGTTTCATCTCCCCGCGGAGGAGGTCACCTTTGCCCTCACCGCCGGCGGCCACAACGCGGGCATCGTCAGCCCCCCGGATCATCCCCGACGGACCTGCCAGATATCCACCCGGAAGCGGGGGGAGAAGGTTGTTGATCCAGACATCTGGGCGAGGGAGACGCCTATCCAGCAAGGCTCTTGGTGGGTCCCGTGGCAGGAATGGCTGGCCAACCACTCCAGCGGACAGACCGCGCCCCCGTCAATGGGCGCGGCGGACAAGGGGTACGCGCCCCTCTGCGACGCGCCAGGGACTTATGTCTTGCAAACATAAGTGGCGGAGCGGCGATGCTTGAAGGCGGACCTGCAAACTGCTGTGTACAGGACAAAAAATGAAAGAAACCCGGCTTTTTCTTGCAGTTGGGAGGTCGGCCGTTTGGGAAAAAGCCGGGTTTCTCGCCCATTCCCGATTTTTTGTCCTGTACAAAGTGCAAACTGACATGTTCATTCTTGGAAACCGCCTAACAAATCAAGAAACAAACAACTCGCCGCTTGCCCCGTTTCTTTCAAATGATGCCGGAGATGTTTATGAACAAAGCCGACCCAACAGAAATTGAACCGATTGATGAATCGTCATCCTGGGAAATGAGAGAACCGTTTGATCCCACAACGATTGACATCACGCCCAGACCGCTGATCATTGACTCCCTGATCCAACGGATGAAAAGCACCCCGATGCGGATTGGATTTTGTCAAGGCGATGCAAGCGGCTTGGGAGATCTTTGGTGAACATGCGTTCAGAAAGTCATATCAGACGGATGGGTGGCGATATCCGCTAAACAAGGCCCTCTTCGAGACATGGTCCGTGAATCTTTCAAGATGCTCGGCAACGAAATTGGAACGATTGAAGGAGAAGCGGGAAATCGTTCAACGGAAGTTCATCGAGCTGATGAACACGGACAATGATTTTGAGAAGTCAGTCAGTTCAGGCACGGGAGAACCCAGATGGGTCAAAACGAGGTTTGACAGGATATCAGAACTGATTGATGAGGTGCTCCGAGGCGCATCTTCATCCCCGGGGACAGGTGCAGATCGCCAGGCTGCTTTCCCGGGCCGCGGCAAATGGGATGCAGGTCATCGTGGAGACCCACAGCGATCATATGCTGAACGGCGTGAGGATTGCGGTCAGAGAGGGGCTCATCAGAAAGGAGGATGCCAGCATCCTCTTTTTCACCGGTGACGTTGTGGCAGACAAGTTCGTGCATTACAGCCTGAATCCGCAGATTGACGATGATGGAAGGATAGACTACTGGCCCGATGGTTTTTTTGACGAGTGGGAGAAGCAACTGATCAATCTGATGTGAAAAACGGATCATCCTTCATTTGGGGAATTCGGCGTGGCATGCCCCGCTCCCGCCGGATTGCCAAATCCGGCGGGCTGAAAGTTTCAAGTCTCAATCATCGAACATCAAACATCGAACATCAAACATCACTGATTCTAACGGATTTTGTGGTTGCATAGGATTTCAGGCAGCTGTGATCCCTGCAGACCGCGGATGGACGCCGATGCTCCCGCACCCTGGCCGGCCGCACAGGCCGTGGGCGTCTGTCTGCGTTCATCCGCGTTCATCTGCGGATCATGTCGGAAACCACAAAAACCGTTAGAACCAGAAACATCAAACATCCAAATCACGGATATGAATACCCCTGCTCGCTGCCCGAGCAACCCGGCGCGCTGGTGCCACACTTCGGGCTGAAGGTGAAGGAGACTCGCAAAAATTCAATTTTCGTGCTGAACACAAGGGGATTGTTTGTGGCCGGATCGCCTCGGTCTCTCCATGTTCCCGGACTGGTATAGGAATCCTGATAGGTCCACCTGAAGACCTGTTCCTCCCTTCCTGTGTCGAGACTCTTTCTTTTCACGTCAAAGACCGATCCCTTCACCGGCGGGTTTCCGTTTTCATCCTCAATATAAACGGTGAAGGTCACTGTGTCTCCAAATTGAGATTCCCCTTTGGGAATGTCCGGCGTCACCGTCATCGTACATTCTCCCGAAAAAAGGATCGGCATCCGGGCCATGATCAGGTTCGTGAACCCGCTTTTGCTCTCCTGCCAGATCGGATTGCCGACATCCAAGCCTTCTGTGGCCTTGGAAAAACTGATCCCTTCACCGCCCACATAGAGCGCGGAGGGATTCCCCGCGACATCCGGGGCCATGACATGCTGGGCAAAGATCGTCGTGTCATCCGGCGGGTCAAACTCGGGCAGGCCGGTGCTCGCCTCCCGCCAGTCTCCTGGAACCAGCGATCCGTCCGAGTTCAGGTCATGGACATGGAGATTCCCCACCGGATGCGGCTCCAAAGGACCCCAGAAATAGGTGACGACATACAACAGGTTGTTCCCCTGATCCACAAGAATGTCCTTGATCTTCTCTCCCGGGTCCCGGGTCGTTTGAAAGGTGAAGACATCCCCCTTCTCAAAACCGCCGGTGCCGTCATTCCGTGTGCCGTCAATGATGGTGAAACTGAGGACATTCGGGATGACATGTTCGCCGGCGCTGATGTCATAATCGGCCTGTTTCCCGGAGACCGTTCCCCTCACGCTGAAGATGCCGGCGTTGGGACGGGCCTCGGTGCAGGTGACGGTCCAGTTCTCAGAAAGACAAGCGGAATGGACCGTGACCCTGCTGATCACTCCCATGCCCTTGTTGTCCCTGCCCGCGACAGGCGTGGACGCGCTCAGGCCCTTGCTCAGTCCGCTGTTGTGAGACGTCCATGATGCACCGCTGTCGGTGCTGACCCAGACCCCCGCCTCCTCGGTGCCGGCATAGATCACGTCGTTGCCGAGACCCGAAGATTTCGGGTGGAGTGCCAAGACATTGATGGAATCGCCAGTGAAGCGGGTCCTTCTCGACCAAGACCTCCCGCCGTCCCGGGATCTGAAAAGGCCGGTGGAGGTGGCCGCGTACAGCACCGCGGAATCTTTGTGCGTCTGACCGACCTTGACGATATCCTTGACCGTTCGGCCATACCCCAGGCCGCTTTCGGTGATGGTGAACTTGAAATAATCTCCGGGCTCAAACGCCTCTCCCACGATCGTGAAAGTAACCTCGTTGTTGTCGGAACTGTAAGGCGATCCCGTATAGGCCACAAGGGTCTGAATCCCGGATTTGCCCGGCTCTCCGCTGACCTCCCAGCCGGTAGCGCGCCGAGTCACCGTCCATGCCTCACTCACGGAGCTGGGCGACAGGGTCGGCAGGGTCATATACCCCCCGCCCTTGTTGTCCGGATTCGCATATGTGCCGTCAAAGTTCTCCTCGGTCGGCGCATCCGGTCTCACCACATCCCCCCATTGGAAATGTTTGCCATCTGTTGAAAAATAGGTGCCGTAGCCCTCGGTTCCGATCCAGACATACCGGTCATCATCTGGATTCGTGTCCCTGCCGTCATCGTCACACAAGACGCTGAGGACCGCGGCATCGGTGCTGAAGACGCCGAGCCATTCCTCAGGCGAGTTGCTGTTCCAGTTCAGCCCGCCGTCGAGGCTCCGATAGATCCGGCCCGCGCCGCCGTAGCCGGTGGCCGCGTAAACGATGTTCGGGTTGTCCATGTCCGCCGCGACATCATTCACATACGGGTCGAGCCAGTTCTGCCCCTGAATCGTGGAGGACCGACTGATGTTCTCCCAAGTCGTGCCGGAATCCCGTGATTTGTAAACCCCGCCGCCGTCTGTGCCGGCGTAGAGAATCTGATGGTGCCCGGTCTTCGGCACCGCAGAAAGACAGGTGACATGGGTGGTCCGACCGCCGTTGACCGCCTCGGCCGTGATCGAGGCAAACCCCTGCATGGGGGCCGGATCATAGGCCGAGAAAAAGGAGGTCCGGGCAAAGCCGCCTGCTGTCACGGAACTGCCCGGGCTGAAGAATCCGCCGCTGTTGTAAGTCTTGAATGAGATCGCGGTGTTGTTCGGGATCGCATTTCCCCAGAAGTCGCTGGCGGTCACGGTGATGGTGTCCTCCAAGCCCGCGTACTTGAGTCCCGAGAGGTTCACATACTGGGCCGAGATTCCGAATTCCTCTCCCACCGGGGGCCCCGCCTCAATGGCAATCTGGCCCGAGGTGGTGGTGACACTGGTGTCATGAGGATAGGTGGCCTTGATGCTCACCGGTCCGGGTTTGAGTCCGCTCCTCAACACCGTGCTCACCCGCCCGGGCTGATCATCTCCGGTATCCACCGCCTCACAGTCGCATCCCCTGTTTCTGCAATCCTCGGACAGGGGGGTGCCATCCGCGCATCGGGCTAGGCCGTCGGAGGTGCAGTTCACCGAGTTTCCCTGTCCCGCACAGCATCCGAGGCAGTTCTCATTCGGCTCATATTGAACCTCGCCGCTCTTGTAGGTGAAGGTCTCCATGGAGATGGGGGACATCACCTCGCCCCCGTCGGGCCCGCTCAGTATGCTGAAGTTGATCGGATACCCGTCCACCACCGGCTTCCCTTCCGCGTCCTTCACGTCAAAGAACAGCTGGGAGGTGGACTGCCCGCCGGTGCCCTTGATGCTGATCGATTTTGGATTCGGATTCGGAAACTCCGCGGTGTCGTCGGCCATGTTGATGAAGGCCGGGGGGGGATAGACGATCAAGATGTCCGAAGTGGTGACGTCTGCCGCCCATGTGGCCGTCACCTTCACTTGGCCCCCCTGATCCGATCCGGAGAAGATGAGCTCGGCTTCCCCATTTTCGTTGGTGAGCGCGGCGGATGCGATGCTGCCCATGTTCAAATTGTCAATGGTGAAGCGCACCTCCTCGCCCGCGGATGCAAAGTTGCCATTCACATCCTTGACGGTCGTCACGACCTTGGCGGTCTCATTGCCCGTGCCGAGGATGGCGCTCGGGATGATCAGCATCTCAATGCTTCCAGACGTGTATCTCACTTCGATCTCAGCGGTTTTTCCCTCAGCTTCGGCACGGATGGCCGCCTCGCCGGGGCGGGCCGCGGCCGTGAGGGTCACGGTGGCCACGCCGTCGTCGGAGTCCGCAATGATGGTGGCGGCCCCGCCAAAGCTCCCCTCGCCGTTGACCACCGTGAAGGTCACCGCGGTCGCGGGGATGGTGCCGCCGCCCTCCTGGGTCAGGGTGGCCCGGATCTTGGCCGTGCTCTTTCCGTCTGCGGGAAGCCCACCGTCCGGTTCGATCTCAAGGGTGATGCCGGTGAGGGTCGGCTTTTCCGGGGGATTGATCTTGAGCGTGGTCTGGGCCTGGGGCATCTCCGCAGCAGCACCGTATCTCGCGGTGATCGTGGCCAACATCTCCTCCGAGGCCCGGGGGGCCATCAGGGTGACGGACGCGGTCCCGCTGTCGTCGGTGATCGCGGTCCGGGCTTTGAGGGTCCCCTCATCCGTGGTGAAGGTGAGGGTCTCCCCGGGGACAGCGATGCCGTTGGCGTCCTTCAGATGCACCGATATCACCGCCTCCCCGATGCCGTCCCCGGTCATCACCGAGGGATTCGCCACCATGTCATACAGGGATATCCAGAGAAAGGTGACATCCACCGACGCGTCCGTCCGCTGCTCGCCCACAATTGCGCTGCCGATGACCGTCGCGGTTCGGTTCCGCTCCGCAGGGGCCGCATCAGGCAGAGATGGCGGTGATATGAGCACCGCGGTGGCCACTCCCCCCTCGGTCGCGGCGGTCGCGGTGGTCTCGCCCGTGTCAAACTGGCCGGTGTTCGTGACAAAGCGAACGATGGTCCCGTCGCCGGCAAGGTTGTTGTTCGCGTCCCTCACGTTGGCGCTGATGGTCACACTGTTTTCACCGTTTGCAAAGACCTCCTCTGGCGCGGTGGTCAGGTCAATCTGGGTGGCAAGGCCGGCGATCTGGGAGATCTGGATCTCCTTTTCGAGGGTGCCAGCCTCGGCCCGAACCTTGACCACCTCCTTTGTGGCGCTCGCGGTATAGACCCAGGACGCCCTGCCGTTCTCATCGGTGTTTCTGACACCGAGATTGACCGGATTCCCTTCCGGGATCCCTTCGACGTTTCCGTCAATGGTGATCTCCCAGTTGCCATCCCCTTCCGAGACTTCAAGGTAGTAGTTTCCGGGTTCGAGGATCTTGGTTTGGGCCTCTCCGGTGAACACCCCTCCCCGGGTCAGCAGGATGGATCGGTCATTGGTGTCGTCGTTCCGCAGGTAAACCGTGAATTTCTCCCCGGTGTGGTTCATGGTGAATGTGACGCTGCCGCCCCGGCTGTAAAAAAGATCGGTCACAAAGCGGCCCGTCCCCGTATAGGTGTTGTTGGCCGGAAGCGGAATCGCCGGCACCGCATCAGTCACATCTTTGAAGGTGATCGGCACATTTGGCAATGGGTTGCCGTCATTGTCGAGAAGCGTGACGGTGACGGTGCTCCGATTCGACTCGGTCGGGGCCTCCTCTCCGATCACCACCGTGATCTCGGACGGAACCGCCTCGATCAGCATGTCCCCCAAGTTCGTCGGCACAAGGGAGACAGTGACGGTCTCAGACACGCCCGATGCGGCCAATGCCCGGATGACGGTCTGGCCAGCGTCCGCAGAACAGGTGTATGTCACTTGGGCCACACCGTCGGTTATCCCCACCGTGCGTGCAGAGAGGGTTCCGAAGCCTTCCATGATGGAGAAGCTGAGGAGCTCCTGACTTACCGCGTTGCCGTGGGCGTCTGTCACCAAGGCACGGATCTGGCTGGAGGAGAGGCCGTCTGCCGAAATGCTGTCCGGCGTGGCGGTCAGGGTGATCTGGCTCACCGGTCCCCAGATGAATTCCAGATTCGTGGTGCCGGAGATGCCGCCGACGGTGGCGGTGACCCGGGCAAGCCCGATGCTCTCGGAACTGACCAGTTGCACCGATGCCCTGCCGTTGGTGGTTCGAGCCGAGGAGGGGAGGGTTCCGGCAGTGGTCTGAAAGGTGACGAGCACCCCGTCCTTGATCGCCGCGCCGGAACTGTCCCGGACATCCGCCGTGATCAGGGTCCCCGAGACGCCGTCCGCCACGATGCTCGTCAGACCGCTGGTGACAGTCACCGATCCGACCACGGTGTCAATCAGGGTCAGACTCACGGACCCGATGAACGTGCCCCCTCCTGTGGTGGCGCTGACGGAGGCCGTGCCCGGGGTGGTGCCCGCGGTGTAGGTCACTTGGGCCGTGCCGTTGGAGGTCTGTACCGTTCTCTCGGAAAGGATGCCCGGACCCGAGCGTTCAAACACGATGATGGTTCCGTTGGTCACCGTGTTCCCGTTCGCATCTCTGGCCCGGACCTCGATCTGGCTGGTCCCCTTGCCGTCGGCCGTGAGATTGATCGGATCGGCCGAGATCGTGGAATATCGGGACGACGGCGGACCCGGCAGAAAGGTCACCCTCACCTGATCTTGGATGTCACCGGAGACCGACGCGGTCACGATGGCCTCCCCCGTGAATTCGGGACTGGTCAATTGGAGCGTCGCCACGCCGTCCGAGGTCTCGCTGGCGGACGAGGAGAGGGTTCCGGCAGTGGTGGTGAAACGAACCGTCACCGGAGAGCGGACCAGATTCCGATTCCTGTCCATCACCTCGGCCTCAAGGGTGGACGCGGATTGGCCGTCGGCCGTCAGAGACGCGGGCGTGGCCGTCAGGGTGATCAGATACGGGCCGGTTGTCACGTCATCCGGATTGTAGGGGGAGTGCGGGAGACTGTCCTCCTCCCCCTGCTGATATCCGAGCCATTGCCGGTAGGTCGAGCGGGTCTCGGTCCCGGAGACGACCACGCTCGCGGTGATCTCCGCCTCGACCCAGACCGCCGACTTCTTCAAGTAAACCAGATCAAATTCCGCGGTTCCCGGAACCTTGCCGGCGTTCCGATCCTCCTCGCCATATCCCCCGGTCACGACTTTTCCCGGCACACTCCCGGCCGCGGTGTTCAGGGGGGTCAGTTCCCCGTCGCCGTTCAGGTCCTCGCCCGGATCGAGGATCAGGTTCCGGTTCACGTCCTCATTCGGGACCCGGCTGGCATGGTAGGGACATGTCCCGGATCCGTCAATGCAGGGGTTCCAGTACCCGGTGGCATAGCTCACCGGCCAAGCCCCGAGGGAGACCTCGGCGTTGGGAACCGGGTTGCCGTTCGCGTCGGTCACCATCACGGACATGGCGAGGGAATACATGGTGTCGCTGTTCACCGAGGTGACCTTGGTGGCCGTGCCGATGATCACCGAGCCGGCCGTGCCGCCGATGATGATGGAGACGGTGGCGGGGGGAATGTCGGACCGGTCCGCGACGGCCGCGCGGATAGCGATCCCCTTGGCATCAGACCCGAGGGATCCCGACGTGAAGACCGACCGGGCCACGCCGGTGTCATCGGTGAGCGCGATGACCGGCGAGATGCTTTCCCCGCCGCCGGTGGTGTTTCCGAGGGAGAAGACTACCGGTGCGCCCCCGACCACTTGGTCCGAGGCGTTCCTGACCGTTGCGATGAGGGTCACCGTGTTCGTCTCATCCCCCACACTCGGTGCGACCACCGACGCACCTGCCTGCAACGCTATCTGGGACGCATCCCGTAAAGGCGCGGAGATCGCCACCTTCAGGGAGTCGGAGATCCCGGGATCATTCTCATCCACCACCTGGATGGTGGCGAGTCCCGCTTCGACAGAGGTGAGCGTCGCCGAGGCGTTGCCAGTTGTCACCGGCATATTGCTCAACACCCGGGTGCCGTTCTCCTTCCAAGTGCCGAAGGTGGTGGTGAACTTCACGAGTTGCCTGCCCGGGGCGCTGACCACGATCTCCAATTCCTCGCCGGTGTGGAGACTGGCCGGGTCTTCATCAGGGATGATGATCGCAAATTCCTCGCCCACCGAGCTCACCGTGAACATAAGGGTCTCCGCGTGGCCCAGGGATTCGGCCCTGAGCATCGCCTCTCCCTTGGCGGTATTTCCCCTGACCTTCAGTTTCAGTTGGCCGTTTACGTCTGTGGCGTAATCGGTATAGTCGGGCCCTGAGAGTTCCCATGTCAGATCATTGGTGAGGGTTTCGCCGTCCTTCGGATCCACGCTCATGATCTCAACCGGGGCATCATAGACCGGATCCTCATGTGCATCTGTCACGGTGATGGTCACCAAGGCTTGGCCCAGGTTGGTCTTGTCCGCCTCAATGCTCACAGTGGTCCCGGTGATCTTCACCGGCATGGATTTGGTCAGGTCCCCTGCGGACGCGGTGATAAAAACGGTGCGGTTCTCCTTTTCGGCACCCGACGAGAATCTGACCCTCGCGGTTCCATCGGTACCGGTTTGGACGGATGCCGCACTCTCTCCAGTCTGTTCCGATCCATCGGACACGCTGATCTGGCCCCCGGTGGCACTGAAATGGATGATCACCCCGGAGAGCGCGGCGCGGTTCCCATCCAGCGCGGTGGCCACGACCTCCGACTCGTCCGAATTGTCCGACTTGACAAAGACAGGCGAGGCCGAGAGGGAGAGAATCGCGGGGTCGAGTCCCACCTCCCCGCCGTCGGGATGGGTGATGGTCACGGTGATCTTCTGGGAGACATTGCCCGACTCGCAGATCACCTCCGCGGTGCCCGGGGTGAGCCCGGCCATGAGGGAGACGGTCACGGTCCCGGAATCGTCCGCGGTTCTGAGGTTGCGTGCGGAGAGGGTGCCGAGGGAGGAGGAGAAACGGATCAGGGTCCCCCGGGACACGGGGGCACTGAAGCTGTCCCTGACAGTGGCGGTGATGCTGCTGGAGCTGCTGCCGTCCGCAGGGATGCTCGCGGGAGACGGCTCCGAGAGGACAATGGATGCCGGGGTCGAGTCCCCAGCGGGAACATAATCGGTGAAATAGACCGTGATCCCCCGTTCGACGTCGCCGGCCTTGCCGGTGACGGACGCGTATCCGGCCTCGGTTCCTGAGGTGAGGGTCACGGTGACCGCGCCGGTCCGGTCGGATGTCACGGCCTCCTCGCTCTTTCTTCCGTTGGAGAAGCGGCCCATGGAGGTGGAGAAGATCACGGAGGTGCTTGGGGGAACTGGATTCCCGGAGGTGTCCCTGATCCATGCGTCAATCATGGTGGTGCTCTCGCCGTCGGCCACGATGGCCGAGGGTTCGGCCGTCAGGGTGACGCTTCCCACCGATGCGTCGGGCTGGTCCGGATCCATGGTGATCTCCACCGTGACCTTCTGGGTCACGCTTCCGGCGGTGCAGGTGATCTCGGCCGTGCCAATCCCGTATCCTGCGATCAGGGCCACTTGAGCCTTTCCCTCATCGGAGGTCGTCACCACCGACGGGGAGAGTCTGCCCAACGTGGTGGAGAAGGAGACCTGGGTCCCTTTCATCGGTTTGCCTGAGACGTCGCTGATCAG
The DNA here is from genome assembly GCA_029940115.1 of Desulfobacterales bacterium. Lineage (GTDB taxonomy): Bacteria > Desulfobacterota > Desulfobacteria > Desulfobacterales > 4be13 > JAOZRQ01. The sequence continues at coordinate 5,807 of JAOZRQ010000071.1, read as the reverse complement.
GGCCTCAATCGTGGTGGAGCTGATGTTGTCCGGCGGCAACGTGGCCGGATTTGGCGGGGTGATGAAGATGGATGACGGCGGGTCATCCTGATCGGTCTGGCTGGAGCCGGTGAACTCCACCACCACGCTCTGGGAGACGTCGCCAGCGGTGCAGGTGATGATGGCCGTGCCAGGCTCGCTGTCAGGCCGGAGGCTGTCGCTGACGACTCCGGTGGGATCGGTGGTGAACGCGATCCCGGGCTTGTTGTTGGAGAATCTCCCCCGGGTGGTGTAGAAGCGCACGGTCACGCCCTCAGGCACGGGGTTTCCGTTTCTGTCCTTGACCATCGCGTCCACCATGATGGCGGACGTGCTCTCCACATAGAGGGTTGAGGGGCTGACCCAGAGGTTGATCGACCCCACCGGGATGGTCTCACCCGGCGTCTCGGTGATCTCCACCGTGACCTTTTGGGAGACATTCCCGGCCTTGCAGATGACTTGAGCCGTGCCGGTCTGGTACCCCGAGATCAGGGCCACCCGGACCACGCCGGTGTCATCCGGAGTGGTCACCGTCGGATTGGATATTCTGCCCAAGGTGGTGGTGAAGGTGACGTAGGTCCCTTTGGGCACAGGATTACCCGACACATCGGTGATCCGGGCCTCGATCACGGTTGAGCTGGTATTGTCTGGCGGCAGGACCGCAGGGGATGGCGGGGTGATCTCGATGACCGCCGGCGAGACCTCATCGCTGGTCCCGCCGAGGACGAACGTCGCGGTGATGATCTCCGTCACATCATCCGCACGGCAGGTGATGGTGGCCGTGCCGGGCGCATCATCGGCCCGGAGGGCCGCGCTGACGGTGGCGGTGCTGTCGGTGATGAACGCCACGGCTCGCTTGTCGTTGGAGAATCTGCCCAGGGTGGTGTAGAAGATCACCTCGGTTCCATCGGGAACCGGGTCCCCTGACTTGTCCCTGAGCACGGCGTCTATGGTGATCACGTCGTCCCCCCCTGCGGAGATTTGTGAAGGGCTGGCCCAGAGGGTGATGCTCTCGGTCTCTCCCGCGGTGCTGACGTCCCCCTCCTCGTCTGTGAAGCGGATCGTCAATGACTGGGACACGCTTCCTGCCCGGCAGGTGATCAGAGCGAAGCCGGGGGTGGTGTCGGAGATGAGGGAGACCATGACCGTTCCGTTCTCATCAGGGGTGTTCATTTGCATGGCGGACAAGGTTCCGTTGTCCGTGGAGAAGGTGACCAGGGTCCCCTCATGCACGGCTTGGCCGGCATGATCCTTGATGGTGGCGGTGATGGCGGCCGAGCTTCGGCCGTCGGCCACGATGTCGATGTTGTCCGCGTGCAGTGTGATGGTCGCGGGTTCGCTCGTTCCTGAGGGACCGACACTGGTGAACACGACGTTCCGGTTCTGAGACAGGCCCCTGACGGTGCAGGTGACCACCGCGGTTCCCGGGGTGGTCCCCGCGATCAGGGAGGTGGTGATGGTCCCGTTCTCATTCTGGGTGTCGGTGGTGTAAGTCGTGTTCCCGTTCATGAACATGCCCCGGGTGGTGGAGAAGGTGACGGGTGTGCCACTCGGCACGAGATTCCCGGACGCGTCCGTGATGGTGGCGGTGATGGGGGTGGAGCTGGCCCCATCGGCCTGCACCGGCGACGGGTTGTTCAGCAGGATCACGCCGATCCCCGGGGAGATCAGGTCAATGTTCATGGCCGCGGGGCTATAGCCGGTGGCGGTGAAGGCAAACTCGGTGTAATCCTCTCTGCCGGTCTGGGGAGTGCTCCCCGAGTCTCCCACCCACGCGCTGATGGTGGCGAATCCGGCGGTGTCTGGCGCGAGGTAGGTGACACTGGCCTTGCCGTCGGACCCGGTGATCTCGATGGCCCGGCGTCTGTCCGAGTCGAATTCCTTGAACTCACCGGCACCCGAGGTGATGGCAAAGTTCAGATGCTCCTCTGTCACCGGATCGCCATTGACATCTGTGACGGTGGCGGTGATGGTGCTCTCGCTGCTTCCGCCCGTGAACACGTCCGCCGGGTCCGCGGTCAGACTGATCTTGCCCACGCCCAAGGCGATGTCAAGCGTCTCGGACACCCCATTTGAGGCCTTGGCCTCAATGGTCATCCGTCTATCTTCAAGGGGCATTCCGGCAAAGTTCCAGTAGGAGATCTCTGGCGCGATGAGGGTGGTCTCGATGATGCCACTTGATGTGTCGCCCGAGGATTCTGTATAACCATCCTTTCCCGGCCCTTCTATGACGGTGAATTCGATGCGCTCATCATCCGCCACAGGGTCTCTGCTCGAGTCCTCCACCGTCGCGGTGATCGTCGTCTCGCTCTTTCCATTTGCAGTCAGGATGTAATCCGACGCTTTGAGGGTGATGAATTTCACCGGACCCGGTCCGGTTTCCGTGGTGCCTCCTGAGTCGTCGGCACCTCCTGTGGGGCCGCAACTAATCATCAGAAAAGGAAAAAGTAAAAGCACCAGTACGCAAAGTGCTGTCAGCAGTTCCCTGACAAAAGCTTGCCCCCGACATCTTTTCCCCGATAAAAGACGTCGGGGACAAGTATCAGGAGATGTCTCGGACAAAGTTCCCTGAATCGTGTGTTCTTCGTGAGATTTCATTGTCATCATTCCTTATGGTTGGTTGTTGGCTGTTGGTTGTCAGTTGTTGGTTGTCAGTTGTTGGTTGTCAGTTGTTGCCCACAAGCCACTGACCCTGACAATACCAGAATGTGTGATGAGAGTCCAGCAATATTTTCAACTTCCCCCATCCTTTCTGAAATGAAGGTCAATGGCCTCCAAACAGAGGGTCTTGTCGTTGGGGCAAACGATGAAGTTCCTGAAGGTGTTCGGGTTACAGGCTTTCAGGGGGCACTTCTAATGCTTCCACCTCTTGGACACTCAGTCCCGTCACCTCGGCGATCTCCTCTGTGTTGAGTCTTCCCATTGACAGAAGACTCGCGGCAGTCTCTTTCACGCCTTCCAGCCTGCCTTCGCTGTGGCCCTTCTGGAACCCCCTCATATGCCCCTTGGCCTCCGCAGTCTTCAGGATGTCCCGCTCAATGGGGGCGTCCATCAGATACCGCTCATACCGTTTCCGATCCGACAGGCTCATTTTGAGCACGGCCAACTTTTCCCGGGCCTTGTCAATGTTCCGGGACTTGAATTGTTCGGGCACATGCTCGTTCTTCAGCATATATATCCACTCGTCGAGGTCGGCCTTCACCTCGTCCTGAAACCGCTCGGTGTGGATCATGTAATATTCCGGGAATATCTCCCTTCCGAGATTCCTCTCCTTCAGGACATACCGTCCTTGGGGGGTCATGTGCCGCCTCCTGACGATCAGCGGCGTTCCGGTGTGCATGCCGGTGAACCCCGTGGAACCGTAATAAACATAGTCATCCCCGACGCCGAGGTTGAAGTAGAGGATGCTGATGGATATGACCTTGGTGATCTCCTCATAAGGTCTGCCGAGTTCCATGTGGTCCACGATCACCCGGCATGTGCCGAAGAGCAGCCGCTCGACGTAGTCGCTCTCATGCTCGTTCTGAACCTCGATGATCATGACCCTCCCCCCGCTGTCCCTGACGAGGATGTCAACCCGGTTGAACTTCTGCCTTCCCTCCTCCTGGTCCGACTCGCTCTCGAGAAGGTCGATCACCCGGATCTCCTCGTTCAGCAGCGCGCCGAGGAACCCCTCCAGGATGTCGAAGTTCGCCTTGTCCCGCAGGACGTTCTTGATTGCCCAGTCAAAACGGATGACCTTCTGTTTCTTCGTCATACGGCTCACCCCTGCGTGTTGTCTCTGATTGTTGGCTTTCTCAAAGCGTTCCATGTCCCCAGTCTCAAGATCACAAATCTGGCAAAGGTCTCAGCCCCACATGCTCCAGCAGCTCATCAAATTCCTTGCGGGAGGACCAGAGGATGCCGTGTTCCTCGACAAATGTCTTGGCCGGTCCGGTCAGTCCTTCATGGGCAAAAATCCACATCCGCAAGGTCCGGGGCTTCATCTCTCTCCTGACGGCCTCGGCCTGGGCCAGCAGTTCCCTCAGCACCGTCTTTCCAATCTTGCCGCCAGTGACCCATTTGCTCTGACACACCCATTTCTGGGATCCCGCGGCACCCAACAGATCAATCTCATTCCCCTTTCCTGATCCGATTCGCATCCGGTGCCGCACATATGAGAACCGCCACGGCATCTGGACATCCGCCTCAACATTGAAAAATTTGCCCGGCAGGATCTTGTCCTGACTGTTGATCAGGATTTGGCTCATATGGACTTCCGCCAGATACCCCTTGTATTCGCTCATTCTTCGCCTGAAGGTCTGATATTGATCCGTCAACTCATCTTGCACCCGTTGCTGATCGTGTCCTTCGACCTCAATTCGACCCCATACCTTCAGGAATTCGAGCAGAATCGGATCCTTGACTCTCCGGAACCAGTCCCCCATTTCGAGATATTCGAGAAGATCTCCCCGGGACAGCTTGATCAGCACGTCTCGGATGGTTTCAAGGGGGACGTCCGTGCCCTCACGCGTTTTGATCTCCTGCCGAATTCGTTCCAGATTCAGCCGGTTTTTCTTCTCCTTCTCCTCATTCCCCTCCAATGCACAAAGATACAGGATCCATTTGGTGATCTTCTGATCATTGATCCGCTCAATCCAGCGGGACACCTGATCATTCAGTTCGCCCCATATGAAACCGGAGGTGATGTCAACGGCCAAAATGTCGTTCAGGATATCCTCGTCGGTGATCTCTTTTCCCGATTTCACCGCTTGTCTGACAATGGCCGTCATATAAAAAGGATTGCCGCCGCAACGGTCAGTGGCTATCGGCGCCATCACTTGGGAGATTTCGGCGTTGTAGTGTCGGCCAGCGTTCAGAATCAGCTCCCTTCCCCAGTAACCGGACATCGGTTCGATGACCTCACTGTCAAACCTCCCGAACAGCGATCCTCTCCCGATGATTTCCCTGGCCAGAATGCTCATGGCCGAGCCGGTGACAAAATGGGGACAGGTGGGCGATTCCACGGCCTCCTGCATGAACCCGACGATCTCAAAGCCATACTGGGGCAGGCGGGTGTTCTGAAATTCATCCAAGAACATGGCGATGGTTGAATCGTCTATGTCCGATATCCGTCGAGGCGTCTCCAACGCGGTCTTTTGAGGGAGCGTACTGTTTCCTGACACCACGGACCGGTATTTTCTGAGGATCAGATCAAGTGTTCTGGTGAAGGGGAACAATGATTTGGCATCCTCCACTCGTGAGATCAGTTCATCTGACCCGGGTTCGTCAAGCACCATGTCTGGCTGGGCCGTGTAAAATCCCACATAGTACCGCATGAAGTTTTCCAGGTATTGCGTGGCAAACACCCGTTCGTCCAGCGGCGCATCTGGGAAGCTGTAGTAAACCGGGACCACCGCGTTCGGGTCTCTCGGATCCTGCTCAAAGAAGAGCCGGTTCACCACCCGCTTGAATATCTCGGTCTTTCCCATGCGACGCTGGCCCAGGAGCACCGTTGACATGCTTCTCCGCCCCGCCGCCTCAAGCGCGGCCTTGTGGAAGTATTCGAGAAACTCCTCCCGGTCGGTATAGACCGCTTCCGGCACGATGGGGCGGACCACCCATCGGTCTGTTGTCCGTTGAGTGTTGTCCGTTGGGTGTTGTCCATTAGGTGTTGCTCGTCGATCGTTATCCTTCATTCCCTCATCCTTAAACATTCTTGATGTTTGATGTTCGACCAAGATCAAGCATAAAGCATCCAGCATCCAGCATCAAACATCCAGCATCAAACATCCAGCATCAAACATCCA
>JAOZRQ010000070.1:13917-17926 GCA_029940115.1 Desulfobacterales bacterium | reverse complement strand
ACAGGCGGTGTCACACCGCCTGAAGGCGGAACTACAAACTTTTCGCTGATTTGGGAAGTGTGAATCCATAAATGAAGGATGCCCATTTTTTTGATGCTTGCATCGTCGAGAGAGGCGACGGCATGGCCCTTCCATTCTTATTGCAAAAGCTCCGCCCTGTGACGGTCGTTGCCTGATGTCACGCCGTCTGTTCGGGAGGCCGGCCTCCGGCGATGTTTCGTGACGAGCGATCATTTGTGACAAGGAGATACCGCGTCGTCTGGAGAGGCAACTCATGCCCGCTCCCATTCTCATTGCAACGCTCCGCCCTGTGACAAGGCGGCGGACGAGGGCGGATATCCGTTCAATCCTGAAATCCGCTGTCATGTTCACCTGTGAGAGACCTCGGTACAGCCTGTCATCTCGGGCGGTGCTGAGAAAAGGCAGTACCGACCCGGAATCCACTGCTTCATGAGCAAGTGGCTGCTTCATGTCTCACCCGGTCAATTGGTCAGACTTTCAAGCTGCTTCAGCAACAATGCCTCTGCCTCGGCTTCAGAGAGGTGTTGCACATCGGTTCGGGCAATGTCGGGCATGTCCCCCCTCTCTTGCTCAGTCTCCGCAAATATCCTGGTCAGGACATCCTGGGTCAGATGACCAACCAGCGCCTCAATCGTCGGGTAATCGAACAGGAGGGTGGCGCGCAGGGGGTGTTCCAAGCTCGATTTCAGGCGGTTTCTCAGCTCAACGGCCATGAGCGAGTCGATTCCCAAGTCGAACAGCCGGTCCCGCAACCCGATTTGCCGGCCATTGCTCATGCCCAACACGCTCGCCAACTGGGTGCGGAGATGGTCGATCAGCAGATGCTGGCGCTCGTTGCTCGGCGTCTCGATCAGGTGATGGAGAAATGCCGATCGGCTCTGATCCGGCTCGGGCACCGCGGCCGAGGTGAGGTGCGCCAAGAATGGGGTGGCCCATTTTCGGGGAAGCTTTGACCCATTCATCGGCAACACGCCGACTTGCGGGGTGCCTCCCGACCTCATCAGGTACCCCAGCAATTGCAGGCCCGCGTCCGGTGGGATGGTGCCCATGCCCATCTCCGTGATGCGGCGCTGATCCTGCGCGGTCATGGATGCGGCCATCCCCTTCATGGCCCAAGGTCCCCAATTGATGCTCAATCCCGGCAATCCGAGTCCCCGACGATGATGAGCCAGCGCATCCATGAACGCGTTGGCCGCGGCATAGTTCCCCTGTCCCATCTGCCCCAGCAACGAGCTCGCGGACGAGAAGCAGACAAAGTGGTCGAGGGAGAGGTCCTGGGTCAGCATGTGGAGGTTCCAGGCACCCGCCGTCTTCGGGGCCATGACGCGGGCAAATCGCTCCCAATCCTGGCTGATCAGCATGCCGTCGTCCAAGACGCCCGCGGCATGGAAAATTCCTCTCAGCCGGGGCATGGAGGTGTGTGCCATCTCCAGGAGATGGGTCACGTCCGCGGCGTGGGCCACGTCCGCCGTGACCACCCGTATCTCCGCGGGGGTGGCCTGTCCCAATTGGTTCAGCATCTCCCGAACCGCGTCAGAGGGGTCGTGACGCCCGGCCAACAGCAGGTGGCGCGCCCCTTGTTCGGTCAGCCATCGGGCCACCTCCAGTCCCAACGCGCCCAGCCCGCCGGTGATCAGGTAGGTCGCGTCGTCCCGTATCACGGGGGCATCTGCCGGGAAGGAGATCACCAATTTGCCGGTATGTTTGGCCTGTGCCATATGGCGGAAGGCCTCGGCCACCTCGGAGATCGGAAATGTCCGGTGGGGCAACGGCGACAGTTCGCCGTCCGCCATGCGCCGTACCAGTTCCCTGAGCATGGATGTGATCCGGCCCGGGTCGTCCCGGGCCACGTCTCCCAAGTCAAAGGGGAAATACGCGACGTCCGGGCGCACCTCATGAATCCGCCCCTCATCCCATATGCCGATCTTGCCGATCTCCACAAAGCGGCCGCCTTGGGCCAACACCCCGAGACTCTTGAGGATGAACTCGCCGTTCAGGCTGTTTAGCACGACATCCACGCCCTGTCCCTCGGTGAGCCGCATCAGCTCGTCGGCAAAATCGAGAGCTCGTGAATTCATGACTCGTTCCACGCCCTGTGACCTGAGCAGGTCCCATTTGCCGGGACTGGCGGTGGCAAAGATCTCCGCACCGATAGACTGTGCCAGCCGAATCGCGGCCTGGCCCACGCCGCCGGCCGCGGAGTGGATCAATATCCGCTCTCCCCGGCCCAGGCGGGCAAGTTCCTCAAGGCCGTGACACGCGGTCAGCAGGGCCAGGGGAATGGTCGCGGCTTCCTCAAAGGTCATGTGCCGCGGCTTGTATGCCACATAGGCCGCGTCTGTCGTGACAAAGCGGCTCATGCTCCCCGAAACGGGGCCAGCGATGACCTCGTCACCCACTTTGAAGTCGGTGACCTGCTCGCCCACCGCCACGACGCTGCCAGCGCACTCAAAGCCGAAGGGCAGATCCGCCGCGGTCTCAAAGCCAAGGGCCTCGGCCGTCTCCCGGAGCATCCCGAGCGCGTAGAGGACATCCCTGAAGTTGAGGCCGGACGCGTGGACTTGGATCTCAACATCCGTGGGACCGGGTGGCCGACGGGTCGCCGACATGAGGGTCAGATCGTCCAGAACGCCATAATTCGGGATCCCGACCCTGAATGGACCGTCGGGCACCCGGGGGTGATGCGGCACCAGCCTCGCCACATGACGCACCCCGTCACGATGGGTGATCTGGCCTTCCCCGTCCGGGGACCACAATTCGTCAAACAGGGCCTGCCCTTCACCCCCCTCTTCTGGAGGGGGCAAGTCAACGCACACACAGCGGATGTCCGGATGCTCCAGGGCGATGGTCCGGCCCAGTCCCCACAATGACGCTTGTCGTACTTCCAGCGGGCGATGCATGGGATCTACGGGTTGGCTGCCGCGAGTCACCACCCATAGGTGAGGGAATTCCAACCATCCGGTCCGAACCATGGCCTGAACCAGATGCAGGAGGCTGCCGCAGGTCAGGCGGAGCGTGTCTGGCAAGTCATCGGGGCTCTCCAACTGACTCCAGAGATGGAGAATCCCTCGACATGGCGGGAGATTATCGCCCAAGCTGTCTCGGAACAGGCGTCCGAAGTCATCCGGATGGGCCGGGTTGACGGTGTAATGGTCGGCATCTGTCTGTTCATAATCGGAACCTGCGGAGACCCAGATCGGACGTTCCTCCCTTGCAACCAGCAATTCGGCGACGGTCCTCCCCAAGTCGCTTGGGTCAGCAAGGAGAAACCATGTGCCTGGTCCTTGCCATGGGGACTTCCTTGGCTCATGTGCGTCGGGCTCCCAAGCCACCTCATAAAGCCAATGGCCCAGACCCTGTGTGCCGCGTAACAGGTCCGTCGGGCGCATCCTCTTGAACGTAAGCCCAGTGAACTCCGCGAGGATATGGCCGGTCGGGTCGGACAGGCAGACATCGCCAGCCAGTTCCCCCTTTTGGACCGCATGCGCCCACAGGCGTGAGAGATGAGGCGTGAGAGATGAGGCGTGAAACGTGAGGCGTTCCATGCTGAAGGGGACAAGCGTCTCGTCCCCCGCCATGATTGAGCCAAGCAGTTGGAAACAGGCGTCCGTGAGGCCTGGATGCAGCGGATATCCGTCCGTGGGGCTGGCCAGCAGTTCCGGCGGCGTCTGCAACTGGGCCACCGCCTCCCCGTCGCCGATTCGGATGGCGTCAATCCATTGGAAGCTTGGGCCAAACTGGATCTGGCATGTTGCCGCATGTTGGTAAAAGTCGGCGGCTGACATCTCTTGGGGACAGCGCAGGCAGAGTTCCTGAAGGGATGGCGAAAAATCGCTTCGCTCAATTTCCGCACTCCGGAGAGGGGATGGCGAAAAATCGCTTCGCTCTATTTTCGCACTCCGGAGAGGGGATGGCGAAAAATCGCTTCGCTCAATTTTCGCACTCCGGAGAGGGGATGGCGAAAAATCGCTTCGCTCTATTTTCGCAC
>JAOZRQ010000070.1:6697-13817 GCA_029940115.1 Desulfobacterales bacterium | reverse complement strand
ATTTTCGCACTCCGGAGAGGGGATGGCGAAAAATCGCTTCGCTCTATTTTCGCACTCCGGAGTAGGTTGCCAGTGAAATGGGACGTCCAATTCTCATGGTCATCTGGATCCAAGCTGATCAGTTGAAAGGACGCGGCCTCTCCTTCCGGGGTGACGACCAGCTGGACGACTCGTTCCCCATCGTCGGGGATCACGAGGGGCTGGGCAAAGAGAAGATCGGTCAGAACAGCATCCTCAGTCTTGAACGTCAGGGCCGCCGCGCCAAGCGCCATGGCGATATGGGCGGCACCCGGCACCATCTGTCTCCCGAACACGCGGTGATCATCGAGAAATGGCACAGTCTGGTTGCTGAATGTCGATTCGAACACGGTTGCCCCAAGCAACGGTGAGGAGAGCCGTCTGCCGAGCAACGGATGGGCCGCCTTGATGGGCAGCACTCCGGAATGACGGCCATCCGCCCGGCGAGCCTCAATCCAATGCCGTTCTCTCTGGAATGGATAGGTCGGCAACACGACCTGACGTCTCGGGCAATCCCGGTCAACGCCGTGCCAATCGACTGACACGCCTCGCACGACCAACTCTCCCAAGCTGTGGAGCATCTGTCGCCACGCATCCTGCCCTTCTTGCAGGCTCGGTAGCCAGAGGCCTCCCGCATCCTCTGGCAGAGACTCGCGGCCTATGCCGAGCAGGGTCGGCTTGGGACCGATCTCCATGAAAATGTCGCATCCTTGGCGATGCAATGTGGCCATGCCATCTGCAAATCGCACAGGCGACAGGATGTGACGACACCAATAGGCCGGGTCTGCCACCTCATCCGTTACCGGAAGTCCGGTGACGTTGGAGATCAGGCCGATCTGTGGGGCCGCATATGTCACCTCGCCGGCGATCTGCCGGAAGTCTGCCAGCATTGGCGTCATCAGGGGGGAATGGAACGCGTGGGAGACGGTCAGCGGCTTGGTCCGAATGCCCGCGGCCTTCAGCGCCGTGATGATGGTCTCCACGTCCTCGCATTGTCCTGAGAGCACGACCCGCTCCGGTCCATTGACCGCGGCCACTGAAACCGTCTCCGCGTGGGGTCGGATCAGCTCGTCAACTTGTGCCTCGCTGGCCGACACGGCAACCATCATGCCGTCTTGGGGCAACGCCTGCATCAGCCGGGCCCGCTCGGCGACCAGCCTCAGGCCGTCCTCGAGGCTGAACACGCCGGCCACACATGCGGCGACATACTCGCCGACACTGTGACCCATCACCAGCGAGGGCCGCACTCCCCAAGACTGCCACAACCGGGCCAGCGCGTATTCCAACGCGAAGAGGGCGGGCTGGGTGTGAGCGGTCTCGTCTATGGGCGATGGGCGTCCTTCGACAAGCTCAAGAAGCGGGGCAAGGGGAGAGCGGCAAGCGGCCGCTTGCCGCTCCCCGCTCCCCGCTCCCCCATCATCGCCCCTTGCCCCTCGCCGGCCGATGATGTCCAGTATGGATCGGCCCAAATGGGGTCGCAGGATCGTGTCGCACTGGTCGAGGGCCTGACGGAAGATCGGCTGGGTCTCATAGAGTCCACGTCCCATGCCGACATGCTGCGACCCTTGACCGGTGAAGAGAAAGGCGATCTTGGGCGGTTCCGAGTTCCGCTCGCCTTGGCACACTCCCGGGCACCCTCCGACTTCCGCAAACGTGGCCAGTTTCTCCCACGCGTCTCGCCCATCGGACGCGACCACACTCAGGGTATGGCCGAAGCGGGAGCGGCCGATGTTGGCGCTGAAGCAGATGTCCGGCCATTCCGGGGCGGAACTGTTGGCCAGCACGTTCTGATAGCTTTGGGACAACTGCCTCAGTGCGGGGCCGGTCTTGGCCGAGAGTGTCAGGATGCGCAATGGGCGATCCGAAGGCTTTTCAGATGGCTTTGGCACCGCCTCTGTGTTCGGGTCGGATGGGGCCTCTGCCAGTATCATATGGACGTTGGTGCCGCTCATGCCAAACGCACTGAGTCCCGCAAGTCGTTCCTCCTTGGCGGGCCATGGCGTGGGCGACGTGGGAACCCGCAATGCCAAGTCGTCCCAGGAGATGTGGGGATTCGGGTGATTGAGATGGAGATGGGAGGGAATCTCCCCATGGCGCAACGCGAGGACCACCTTGATGAGACCGGCGATCCCCGCGGCGGGTTCGAGGTGGCCGATGTTGGTCTTCACCGAGCCGATCATCAACGGGTCGTCTTGGCGGTGGGGCCCGCCAAAGACCGCGTCCAACGCCTCCACCTCCAATGGATCGCCCAACTCGGTCCCGGTCCCGTGCGCTTCGACATAGCTCACCTGATGCGGCTCGACCTGGGCATGGTTCAGGGCCTCCCGGATCAGCGATTGTTGCGCCAGCCCGTTCGGCACGGTCAGGCCGCTGGTGGAGCCGTTATGGTTGACGGCCGACCCCCGTATCAGGCCCCAGATGGCGTCCCCATCCGCGACCGCATCCGAGAGTCGCTTGAGCAGGATCATTCCGCATCCCTCCCCGCGGCCGAAGCCGTCCGCGGCCGCGTCGAATGTCTTGCACCGCCCATCCGGGGAGAGGGCTTGGGTGCGGGAGAGGAAGATGCTGATTTCGGGGGAGAGGATCATCTGCACCCCGCCGGCCAAGGCGACATCCGATTCGCCGGATCGGAGGCTCTGACAGGCCAGGTGGGTGGCGACGAGGGAGGAGGAGCACGCGGTGTCGATGGCCATGCTGGGCCCCTGTAGGCCGAGAGTATGGGACAATCGCCCCGCGGCAAAGCAGCACGCGGTTCCGGTTCCGGAATACGCGTTGATATGATCCACGTCACAGGTGTTGAACTGCAATTGGCCGTAATCGTTCTGGCCGATGCCGATGAACACGCCGGTCGGGGTGCCCTTCAGACGATCCGGCACCACGCCGGCATGTTCCATCGCCTCCCAACTCACCTCCAGCAACAGGCGCTGTTGGGGATCGAGGCGGGCCGCCTCCCGAGGCGATATCCCGAAAAACTGGGGATCAAACTGGTCCACGCGGGTCAGAAACGAGCCATGTCGGATAATCATCTTTCCGGGGGCATTGGGATTCGGGTCGTGGTACGCGTCCACGTTCCAGCGATCGGCCGGAATCTCCGTGAGGGCCTCCCGGCCCTCCCTGAGCATCTGCCAGAAGAGATCCGGATTCTCCGCCCCGCCCGGAAATCGGCACCCCATCCCGATGATGGCAATCGGCGAGGGGTCGGCGGCGAGAGGTGAGCGGCCTGCGGCCTGAAGTCTGCGACCGGCGGCTTGGGGATGGCGGATGGTCCCGCCCGCTCTCCGCTCTCCGCTCTCCTCTTGCCCATCGCCCCTCGCCTCATCATACAGATGGATGGCAAGGGTCTCGATGGTGGGGTAGTTGATGAGCAGGGTGGCCGGCAACGGTTTTCCGAGGCTGGCCTGGAACCGGTTTTTCAGCCGTATGGCCATCAGGGAGTCGATCCCCATTTCGGAAAATCCCGACTCCGAATCGATCTGGGCCGGCTCCACCCCGAGTTCCCGGGCCACCTCATGACGGACATATGTGCGGAGAAACGCCGGCCACTCATCTTCGGGAAGTTCTCTCAGTCTCTGCGGCAGACCGGGTTTTCTGATGTCAGTGGCTACCACTTCCAGCTTGCCGTTTGAAGCTGTTGGGACCTCCCGAAGCAGGGGGAACGGGCCCCATTTCTCCTTCAATGTTGACCATTGGCAGGGGAACACCCCCACCTGCGCGTGGTTTCCGGCCAAGAGCCGCGCCAGCATCCGCATCCCCGCTTCCGTGAGGATCGGTTTCATGCCCAGTTCGGCGATCTGTCGTTGATGAGGGGCACCCAGGGTGGCGGCCATTCCGACTTCGGCCCAAGGGCCCCAGTTGATGCTCAGGCCCGGCAGGCCCAATGCCCGGCGGTGATGGGCCAGTGCGTCCATGAACGCGTTGGCCGCGGCGTAGTTTCCCTGTCCCGGCGACCCGATCAGGGCGGCGACTGAAGAGAAGCAGACAAAGAAGTCAAGGGGGATATCCTGAGTCAGTCGATGCAGATGCCAAGCGCCGGCCACCTTCGGGGCCATCACCTGGGTGAAGCGGGTCCAGCGTTGCTGTCGCAGAACGCCGTCATCCAAGACACCTGCCGCATGGATCAGGCCACGCAGGGGGTTCTCTGAGGAAGTTATGCGGCCAAGCACCCGGGCCATGTCCCGTGGATTCGCGACATCGGCTGCTTGGACATCCACCCGGATGCCGCTCTGCCTCAGACGGCTCACCGTCCCCTCGGCGGTTTCCGAGACCATGCCCCGTCGTCCCACAAGCACCAGATGCCTCGCCCCCTGTTCGGCCATCCATTGGGCCAGCTGTAGTCCCAGCGCGCCCAGACCGCCGGTGATCAGATAGCTCCCCTCAGGGGTGAGGGGTGAGGGGTGAAGGGTGAGAGAGGGGACGGGTTTCAGGCGGGCCACCAAGCGGTCTCCGTTCCGCAGGGCGATATGATCCTCGCCTGATCGGCCCTGAATCGCCGACAGGAGAGCGGCCGCCTCATCCCCGCCCGCATCGGATAGTGATTCGCCCAGATCCACCATGCCACCCCAAACATCCGGATGCTCCAAGGCAATGACCCTGCCCAATCCCCACAGCGGTGCGGCCGCCACATTGACGGGCATCGGCGAGGCATCCACCTCATTCTTGGTGCTCACGGACACGGCCTGACGGGTGATCAGCCACAACCGTAGGGCCGAATCACTGTGGCGAGCCAACGCCTGCACCATATGCAACACCGTGCCACAACCCAAAACCTGTGCATGTTCCAAATCCGAGAGGGACAGTTCTTCCGGTGAGGGGGCATCCAGGCCCCACAGATGGAGAACGCCCCGCAATGGTGCGTCACCGGCCATCTGGATGTCTGTGAGCAGACGGTCGAAGTCATCCGGTCGGCTCGGGTCGAGACGGAACGCGCCGTCCGATTCCCGCTCATATCCCTCTCCCGCATGCACGATGGAGAGGGTCTGCCCGCATCGTGCCAAAAGCGATGCCAGACGTTCCCCCACCCGATCCCTTTGATCCGCAAAGACCAACCAATGCCCGGGGGGCATCCGATCAAAAGAAACCCGGCTTTTTCTTCCAGTTGATGGTTGGCCCGATTGAAAAAAAGCCGGGTTTTCCTCATAGGAGTGGTGATGTGGCTGAACCTGCCAGACGATCTGGCAAACTCCGTCCAGATCCGGGGTGTCGGGTGTGGCGTCCGTGGTCTCGATCCAATGACGTTGGCGTTGCCAAGGATAGATTGGCAGCACGATCCGCCGTCTCTGGTAGTCCCGGTCAAATCCTTGCCAGTCTATGGATGCACCCCGCACATACACCTCTCCCAAGCTCTGCATCATCTGTTGCCAGTCCGGCCGACCTTGGCGCAGGCTGGGGAGCCCGATTTTGTCCCGCACGTCCGCCATGCCCAGCAACGTTGGCTTGGGCCCGATTTCCAGAAACAGATCACACCTCTTTTGATGCAATGTCTCCATGCTGTCGGCAAACCTCACCGGAGACAGGATGTGACGGCACCAGTAGTCGGACGTTGGGATCGAATCGTCTCCCACGCGTCCCGTCACATTCGAGATCAGATCGATCTCCGGCGCGGCGTGCGCCACCTCGGCCGCGATCCGCCGAAACTCATCCAGCATTGGTGCCATCAGAGGGGAATGGAACGCGTGGGAGACGGTCAGCGGCTTGGTTCGGACATCCTCGGCGGTCAGCTCGGCGATGACCGCCCCCATGTCCCGACGATGCCCAGAGAGCACGATGCTCTCGGGCCCGTTGATCGCGGCCACAGAGATGGTCTGTGCATAAGGCCGGATCAGGTCAACCACGCGAGCCTCACTCGCCGAGATGACGACCATCATGCCGTCTTGGGGCAACGCCTGCATCAGCCGGGCCCGCTCGGCGACCAGCCTCAGGCCGTCCTCGAGGCTGAACACGCCGGCCACGCATGCGGCGACATACTCGCCGACACTATGGCCCATGACGACGTCGGGCCTGATCCCCCAAGATCGCCACAGCTCGGCCAACGCGTACTCCAACGCAAAGAGCGCGGGCTGGGTGTAAGCGGTCTCATCCAGAGGCGATGGGCGTCCTTCGACAGGCTCAAGAAGCGGGGCAAGCGGGGAGCGGCAAGCGGCCGCTTGCCGCTCCCCGCTCGCCCACCGATGATGTCCAGTATGGATCGGCCCAGATGGGGTTGCAGAATGGCGTCACACTGGTCAAGGGTTTTGCGGAAGGTTGGCTGGGTCTCATGGAGCTGGCGTCCCATGCCGACATATTGGGAACCTTGGCCGGTGAACAGGAACGCGATCTTGGGTGGTTTTGAGGAGGTCTTGCTCATGGAGACCCCGGGCATTCCATACGCGTCATGCTCCTTCCCCAATCGTTCCAACTGCTCACGCAGGTGTTCACGCGACTCGGCGACAATGGCCAGACGATGGTCAAAATGGGAACGGCCCACACCGGCGGTGTGGCATATGTCGGCCACCGGTGCGGAGTCGGATTTGAGATGCGCTTCATAGGCCTTTGCCAGCTCACTCAACGCCTGGTCACTCTTTGCAGAGAGGGTCAGCAGGTGGGGGGGTTCTGGGCTCTCGGTTCTCAGTTCTCGGTTCTTGGTTTGCCGTTCGGCGTTCGGTTCAGGCTCCTGGCCCGGTGCCGCCAGCACCACATGCGCGTTCGCGCCCCCAAATCCGAATGAACTGATTCCGGCAAACCGGGGGGGATGGGGGTGACGATCGGTGGGAATGGAGAGGGGCGTCTCTGCGATGTGGATCAGCGGGTTCAATTCGTTGAGATGCAGATGGGGGAATATCTCCCCATGTTGAAAGGAGAGAACGACCTTGATCAGACCGGCAATTCCGGACGCGGCCTCCAAGTGGCCGATGTTGGTCTTCACAGATCCGATCCAGCAGGGCTGATCATCGGTTCGGCCTTCCAAGAGGACGTCCTTCAACGCGCTGACCTCAATCGAATCGCCCAGCGCAGTTCCCGTGCCGTGGGCTTCGACATAGTCAACTTGGGCCGGTTCCACGTCGGCGTTCCGGAAGGCCTGGCGAACCA
Source organism: Desulfobacterales bacterium (assembly GCA_029940115.1). Lineage (GTDB taxonomy): Bacteria > Desulfobacterota > Desulfobacteria > Desulfobacterales > 4be13 > JAOZRQ01. The sequence goes on along the minus strand of JAOZRQ010000070.1, from coordinate 6,734 downwards.
CTGCCTGCTGGGCCACCCCGTTCGGCGCGGTCAGCCC
>JAOZRQ010000070.1:4012-6597 GCA_029940115.1 Desulfobacterales bacterium | reverse complement strand
CCCATCCTGGTTGATGGCGGATCCCCTGATAATGGCCAAAATGGGATCCCCATCCCTTTCCGCATCCGAGAGGCGCTTGAGCAGGATCATGCCGCACCCTTCTCCCCGCACATAACCGTCAGCCCGCGCGTCAAATGTCTTGCACCGGCCATCGGAGGCCATCATGCCGGCTTGGGAGAAGGAGAGGGTCATCTCCGGGGTCAGGATGACGTTGACCCCGCCGGCCAGGGCCAGATCCGATTCCCCCAGTCGCAACGAGGCGCAGGCCTGATGAACGGCCACGAGTGAGGAGGAGCAGGCGGTGTCCATCGAGAGGCTCGGCCCATGCAGGTCCAACAGATAGGAGAGGCGATTGGCCACGACGCTGAACGCGGTGCCGGAGACGGTGTAGGCGTTTGCCGCGGCCTCTCCCTGCTTGGATTGGAGATGCGCATAGTCGTTCGTGCTGATGCCCACAAAGACGCCGGTCTGCTGACCGGCCAACTGGTCCGGCGCGACCGATGCGTTCTCCAAGGTCTCCCAACTCACCTCCAAGAGGAGGCGCTGTTGCGGATCCATATGATTCGCCTCGGTTGGCGAAATCCCGAAAAACTGCGGGTCAAAGTCGGCCACCTGCTCCAGGAACCCGCCCCAGCGGGTGTTCATCTTACCAGGTGTGCCGGGATTCGGATCGTAGAATGCATCCACATCCCAGCGGGACGCGGGGACCTCGGTGATCGCGTCGCGTCCCTCATGGAGCAGTTGCCAGAACTCATGGGGATTCTTGGCACTTGGGAACCGGCACCCCATGCCGATGATCGCGATCGGTTCGTGGCTTGTTGCTTGTCGCTTGTGGCTTGTTGTCTGTTGCTTGTCGCCAGGGAGACGTTGTGATTCCTCCGCTTGAGCCAGATGCTCGGAAAGGGCCTGGATGGTGGGGTGACTGTACAGCAGGACCGGGGAGACCGGTCGGCCCAGCCAATCGGCCAATTCCCCGGACAGACGCACGACGGTCATGGAGTCGAGTCCATACTGAACAAGTGGCTGTCGGACATCCATCTCCGACACGGCGATGTTGAGGCGCATGGAGAGACGGTCCAACAACCAGTCCTGGATGGCTTCGGCTGTCACCCGCCCAGAGATGACAGGTGCGTGTGCGGCCACCTCGGATGCGTCTTTTTCCGCTTGGCCTTTCAATGCCTCACAGAATGAGAGGCCGATCTCCTGATCTTCGGGTGACATCCGCTCCCAAGGGATCGGATGGCCGGAGACATGGAGGAGGGCAAGGGAGGAGAGGAGGCAAGCCTTTTCCTTCTCATGTCGCTTCAGTGTGCTGACGATCAGACAGTCCCCGACAGACGCCTCGCTTTTTGGGCCGTCTTTCTCAAGGCATTCCCACTGAAGATGCGAGGAGAAGTCCTGAACGCATTCATGGAGATATGAGGAGACCACCGGATGGGGGCCGATCTCAATGAAGACGCGAATGCCATCGGCCACCATTGCCCGGATGGCTGAGGTGAACTCGACCCGTTCGGCGATGTGTTTGGGCCAATACGCGGCGTCGCCATAACCGACGGGGCTCAACGCTCCGTAACAGCTTGAGTACACAGGGATTTGGGGAGCGTGTGCGCGAATGTCGGCAATTCGGGCATGAAATTCCCCGAGATGCGGGCCGATGTCCCTGCTGTGAAACGGCACCTCAATCCTGAGCATCCGACAGAACACCCCCTTGGCTTTTGCCGCGGTGAGCATCTCCTCCAGTTCCGCCTTGTGTCCCGCCACAACAGTCGCCTGTGGACTGTTCGCGGCGGCCACATCCACACACGGATACGCCGCGAGCATTTCCTCCACATCCGCAAGGGGGAGGCCGATGTGGGTCATTCCCGAGCAGGCATCGGGAGAGGCATTGGCTCCATGGCGCACCTGCTCCATCAGGAGGCAATGGTTCCAGGCCACCTTGATGGCATCCTCCAAATCAAGCACCCCCGCGGTGCAGGCCGCGGCCACCTCTCCGGAGCTGTGTCCAGTGACCGCGTCGGGTCGGATGCCCCAACTCTCCAACAGCCTGACCAGCGCCATCTGGAGGGCAAAATTGCAGGGATGGGCCACCACGGACTCATCCACGCGTGAGTGGGCCGCATCGGTGGTGATCTGTTCGACAATGGACCAGTTCGCATATTGAGAGAAGAATTCGTCACAGGCTCGGATGGTCTCCCGAAAGACCGGCTCGGTCGCAAAGAGTTCCGCTCCCATGCCTTTCCACTGGGCACCGATGCCTGAAAAGACAAAGGCCGTCTTCTTTGAAAGTGGATCGTTGTCTGTTTTCTCTGGCATTTGGCTCATCTCTGAGCTGTGAGAGAAACCCGGCTTTCCAAATTGTAAAAATCCGGGTTTCTTTTCCTTAATTATCTTTGTCCTGTATGCAGCTTTCATACATCCATCGACCCGCTGGATGGGTCCTTGGTTCTGGGTTCTGGGTTCTGGGTTCTGGGTTCTGGGTCCTTAGGTTCTGGGTTCTGGGTCCTTAGGTTCTGGGTCCTTAGGTTCTGGGTTCTGGGTCCTTAGGTTCTGGCTTCTGGGTCCTTAGGTTCTGGCTTCTGGGTCCT
>JAOZRQ010000070.1:0-3912 GCA_029940115.1 Desulfobacterales bacterium | reverse complement strand
TTCTGGGTCCTTAGGTTCTGGCTTCTGGGTCCTTAGGTTCTGGCTTCTGGGTCCTTAGGTTCTGGCTTCTGGGTGCCGGCGGGTTGCCAATCATGATGGAATCAGCCTGGACACGAACCCAGAGCCCAGAAAAAAGTTGGGCATCCTTCATTTGTCAACTTGGCAAACAGATAGTCCTTTTGGCTTCCAACAGCTGAAAGGATGTCAATCTTCATGTCAATCTTCATATCAGTTTCAGGGAGGCATGTCAAGAAAAACTTTCGTTTTTATTTAGCCAGTCCCAATGAATATTGGCTAAATTCTGATAATTTTCATCTGTCCAAGGTGGTCCCGTTCCTCACCTGTCCCACAATGTCCCCGAATCTCACTTTCTGGTTCAGAGTCGTCCTGAGCTCCAGAAAGTCCTTCTGCAAGACCATGACGACAGATGACCCCATCTTGAAACATCCGAGGCAGTCCCCCTTGTTTATTCGTTTGGCCTCGTACTCATAGACGCTGACCGAGACTGAGTTTGTGTTGGTCTCCACTCTCGGCTCACACTCAAACAGCATGTCCCCCACATTGGTCGCGGCGATGAATGCAAGGTAGAAAACGCTTCCCGCGTCATGCCCACATTCAAGGATCACCCGCTCGTTTGTGACGAAAAGGTTCTTTCGTTTTTTCAAGGAAGGCATGTTCACCGGGTACAACCTGCCGGGAACATGGATCAGCTTCCTCAGATCAAAGGCGGCCGGTGCGTGATATCGGTGATAATCCCTGGGCGACAGGTAGAAGTTGACAAAGTCGCCGTCCAGCATGTCGTCCACATGTCCTGCCGCCTCTGTCAGCAAGTCCCTCATCGAATAGTCCATCCCCTTGATTTGCAGCAGCCTGTCCCTCTCAAGCCCTCCCTGTTCCGTGATGAGCGAGTCGGCAGGCGCGATGAAGGTCTCCGCACTTCCATCAAAGGCCCTCTTCTTGACCAGCTCCCTTGTGAACAGCGCGTTCAGGGTCTTGTAGCTGCCGGCCGTGTCAAACTCACTCAAATCAACGTCCATCAGCGATGTGTACGCCGAATTGACACATCGCTGAACCGGCCCGGGAAAGGCCGTGTTCGCGAATTTGCCGAACACTCTTGACAGATGATTTGTCCAATGTCGGATGGTCATTGTTCCTCCCTCTGTGAGCCTTGAAATTTGAAACTTCGGCGGCTTTGCGGGAATCCGATCCTGTCATTCCCGCACAGGCCAAGATGGCTAGGCTCCATTGCCGCCAATCAGCACCCATGGCGTCATTTCCGCGAAAGCGGGAGCCGCCGTCAGCAATCAATTTCCCTGTCACCGGCTTCGGAAATTGGGATGGTCAGGTTCTGCGACTGCGTGTGCGTGTGCCTGCAACGGGCAGGGGCCCGGGCTCCCCTAAATCCGTTATAATCAGGAAAATTTAAGTTTTAATGATAAGCCAATTTTTTTGAAGGTCAAGTTTTTTTTCACATGCGGTCATTTTTTTGGACATTCGCAGAGAGACAAAGGATTTGCCCGCAAAAATATTTGGAAAAACTATATAAAAAATATTTGCTCCATCTTTGCACTCCGGGTTTTGGAGGCGGCTCCGGTCCCGACTCGTTTCGGGAAGTCGCCTCCGACCCTTTGCCTAGCGCATCTGGCCCCGCCCCATCTCGGGAACCCGCCTTTTTTCTCCTTGATGCGCTTGGTTTCATGGCCATATCTCAGGCCGCCGATGATCAGCAGGATGATCCCGGTGGTTGTTGCGGTTCGGATTTGCCAATTCGAACCAAGCGTGAGAGGGTGAGGATTGACGCTCATCCTTCACCCCCTGTATGACATGGAATTTTCTGATGGTCAACAAAAAGATGCGGCATGCAGCATGCTTGGAGGAAAAAAAATTGTCACTGGGCGAAATCAGCCGAAATTTGGAAGCCGCACATGATCCTGCGCCAAAAAAACATTATGGATGCATCCATGTCATTGTCTTGCAAGGCAGATTTGTGAGTCCGAATTGGGTATCCTTAAGTTCCACTTTTTTCCAGGGAGATGATTTAGTTCAGGCCGCGCTCAGGTTCAAGGGCTTTCAAATCCGATGGAAACCGTCAGGAAAAGCATGGATTCCGTCATCTCGCACATGGCCCCGAACATGTCGCCAGTGATGCATCCCATCCGTTTTTTGTAATAGAGCAGGATTGAGGGGACTATAATGGCAAAGATCAGATTCAGCGAGAGTCCCCTCCATCCGGCCAGGAGGGAGAGGCACATCGGGATCAGCAATCCCCAGAACGCGGAAATTTTTGGCTTCTCCCCGAAAAACGAATGACCCGTTCCGCCGTCGGGTCTTCCGTATTCAAGATATCTGAAGCCGAATATCATGGCCCCCCTTGCATACGCGGGGATGATCAGGAGAAACAGGGGGCGATGCGCGTCCTCCAAGGAGAGGATGCCACCCCATTTGATGGACAGGCCGCTTATGATGGCAACCAGTCCCATCACACCGATCCGGCTGTCCTTCATGATGGCCAAAGCCTTTTCCCTGGGCCGGTTTCCATAGAGGCCGTCCGCGGTGTCGCCCAAGCCGTCCAGATGAAGTGCGCCGGTTAACGCGATGAGAAACACCACGTCCAGCAACGCGGGGACCGCTCCCGACCATAAGCGAGAAACGGCCATGTCAAACATCACGAGCATCCCTCCCAAGATGAGTCCCACGATGGGGAAGCATGAGATCATCCCCTTGTCGAATGTCCCCGGCCTTCCTATGGGGAGGATGGTCAGGAACTGTATGGCGGATATGAGTTTTCTCATTTTCATTCTTCAATTGAGACAAGCTCCGCTGAAAAACTGCCGACAACGACCTTGCTCTTTATTTTCACAGGGATCCGCCGTTTGTCCGCTGAAATCCAGATTTGGAGTTTCGCATCCCTGCTTTTCTCAAACACCCCGCCGACGTGCTCCAGCTCAGGCTCCAGAAGCCAAGTGTCATACGTCTTGCCCCCCACCTCCATCTTCTCTCTCTTGATGACAGAGGCTCTGCCGATGACACATTTCTTCCCATCAGTGACCGGTCTTTCGATCACGAGATTCTCTCTGAGATCAAAAAGGCGGACATGATAGAATGCGGACAAAGGGTCAAATGCACCGGGAAAAAGAGAGAGCGGATCTCTTTTCTCACCAAAATTGGAATAATGGGCCTCCTGCTTTTTCCAGTCAAACGTCACAACGATGTCCCTACGGGTCCGCCCTTCTCTCTGCTTTTTTTTGTAAAAGACCGAGCGGGTCATATTTGCATCTGCATACGCGTCAATGCGGTCCCGGACCTTGTAAAAGACATCCAGAAACTTGGTGCTCTTTGCTGTCATCACAAAATGGTATGCGCTGACCCCGTTGACCGTTTCAAAGGGAAGCACCTCAAGCGTGGCCTCCCCGGCCTTGATCACCGTCCATTTGAGATCAAACTTCAGCTTCTCACCGGGATGAAAAGGGAGGTCCTCAGCCGCGTCAATCGCCCCGGACATATGGGAAAGGGTGATGATGATCGCGGTGATGCTGATCAGAAATCGTCTCATGGTGTCCCCCAATTTGCGGAAGCCTGTTTTTTCCTCTCGAAGCGGCTCGGGCCCGGCTTCTCCGGTCGGGTTTGCCGACGGTTCGGACTCCTGCAAGCCTCTCGTTTCATGGGCCGGTTTGCCTTCTGCGGAGATCGTCTGCTCCAACGGTTCGGACTGTTGCAATGCCCTTGTTTCATCGGCCAATTCACCTTCGCCCGGAATCGTTTGGTTCAGCCTCGAATCAGCATCCAACGTCTGTTCTCCATCCATTCCAGCGGGCCCGGCATCTCGAAGCGGCTCGGGCATGGCTTTTCCGGCCGGATTTGCCGACGGTTCGGACTCCTGCAAGCCTCTCGTTTCATGGGCCGGTTTGCCTT
>JAOZRQ010000519.1:1228-5010 GCA_029940115.1 Desulfobacterales bacterium | reverse complement strand
TGGCGTGGGATTCGTCGTTTTTTTGGGTTTTTGCGGGTTTGTGGCGCAGAAGGTTGTTGACATCCGCCATTCCTCATGGTGCAGGCGTCCTCGTTGGCAAAGTCGAGCGGCATTTTTCAATCAGCCACGAGCTGCAAATGGGGGTGTTCGCCTTCGGGGGGCATTGACATGCGAATCATGCCAGTGCCTGCATCTGGCGGGCCAGAGCCGCAATGGGAGAATACTTTGTGGCCCGACAGCTGTCAACATTCATCGCATGTGCCTTATGGCATCACCATACCCCGGCCGACTCGCCAAGTTGTTTGCGTCCGGCCTCAAGCCGAACCAACGCTCATGCAGTCGGGTGTCGGCTTTTGCAGCCGCCTGGCGGCCTCACGTCCATCCGATCGCGGAGACGGTCACCCGAACATCTCCCAATATCTCCTCGCCCGAGAGCTTCCGCAAGACATCCTCATCATCTGTCGGCACAAAGGTGACCAAGGTGATCCTGTCAAAACCGAGTTTCGCCGCATAATCGGACGCCTGCCCCAAGGCCTCCCTGTGCTCCCTCAAGTTTGTGAAGCTTTTCACCTCGATGACCCCCTCCTTGTCGCCGCACCTGAGATGCAGATCAACCCTGCCGTTTCCCGTGGGGAACTCGGGGCTCACCACGCAGTGCCGTCCCACCGCGTCCCGGAGCCAAGCGTGCAGGTGGAAGTGGCCCGCCGCCTCCGTGATGTGCATGTCGACTCGCCTCGGCTGGTCCTTCCACGGATTCAGTCCGCTTGCCTTCAACCGTTTGAGATGGTCCTTGTATCGCCGAATGAGCGCCGGCATGTCAAGCACCGGCACGTCCAGCACATCCGAAAGATCATCCAGTGGGTCGAGGGGAAGGATCGGGGCATGATCATCCACAAAATGATACGTCAGCGCGTCGTAAATGGCAAGTTGGGTGAAAGGAGATGAAAATCGGCATACGTTCGTCTCCTTGCCTTTGGCGTCCATACCCTTCTCATAATCAATGATTCCATTCAGATACAGATAATTGCACCACTCCGCCCGTATGGAAAAGGGAACGTCCGATCGAGTGAAGAGTGTCATGATATGAGAACGGTACGCGCCCACTGCCTTCTTGATGAGATTCAGCACCGTGTTGTTCCACTCGGTGGTGCATGCCTGTCTGTAAACCTCCTCCCAGGTTTCCATGCCGATGGGAAAGTTTTTGCCGGGATTGAACTTCTCGGTGAGCAGCTCGCCGAACCAAGAGACCAGACCTGGCTGTCCTTGGGTGGCCTCCCAGAGTTTTTCGATGACCTCGGTCGCTGTCTCCTGACCGCTCTCCTGCCGGTGCTGGCGAAACAGCTCCCCCACCTCCTCCCGCGTCAGGTTCGGGACATGGAGTGATCGCTGGATGTTGAACGGGGAACCCCTTTCGCTCTCGATGCCGAGCACGGCCCTCACGCCGACCAACGCCAGTCCGTGGAGCCAGTTCCTCTCCCGCTCCAGATACATCTCCCGGAATTGGGTCGCCATGATGTCGAGAAACGCGGGGGGAAGCGTGTCCACCTCGTCAATGAGAAGGATCAGCGGCTGCTTCCACAAGCCCTCATCCTTGGAGAACAGCCGGTTGAAGTCCTCCCAAGTGGTGACACGCGGCCTGCCCGGGAGCCTTTCCGGAAGAAATATCCTGAACGCGTGGGGCAGTCCCAGCGGCTCGTCCTCGGGCGGATCCAAGGGGATGTTTCGCAGACGCCCCATGGAGAAGCCATAGACTGAAAACTGGCCGGGATGCCGCGTTTTCCAGTTCCTGCGACATCTGCCTCACCAGCCAAGTCTTGCCGGTCTGTCTCGGCCCCCATACGGTGAAATAGTGTCCCCCCTTGTCGGGGTCGCTGATGAGGTAGTCCGCACACTCCTTTACCAAAGCCTTGCGCTCGACACAGAAATGCCGCTCACAGTCCACCGGACCGTATGAATGAAATCGTCTCATGGGCAAATTGAAGATTGAAAATTGAAAATTGAAAATTGGCTCTTTGGCCTGAATCGGTGTTGTATATCATGTAAGGGGGAAGTTGTCAAGGGAAAGATGGATCAGGGTCAGGGGCCAGTTCCTCATTTCCCGACTCATCGGCATGCTCTGTCAGCAGATCAAACAGGTTATCCGCCTCATCACTCAGAAGTTCGGGATGCGCCTGAATCACGCCCACGCCCTCTTGGGCGGTGGAAGTGTCAAGCAGTTCCTGAATCGCCCCCTTGGATCCCTGACGGCTCATTTTCTCCCGCAAGGGCCTGCCGGATCATCTTCAGCATCTCACGCAGTTGGCCAAGGCTCTGGGCTACGGTTTCATCCTCCTGTGCCTTGATTAAAACGTCAAATGTCGCATCTGCCTCATCACTCAGCAGGATCGGATTCTCTGCGGTGATCTCTGCCATCTCTTCCATATCGGATGCGTTCATCAACTGATCCAGCGCGGATTGGAATGCCTGAAGGTCGAATGGGTCGGTGGTCATTATGGGTCTCCTATGGTTTATGCCATCTGCATGGATTGTTGATAAGAAAGGGATTACGGATTCCCGGTTCAGCAAACCCCCTTCTTATAAGCCATCCTTGTAGTTATAAATCAGGGATTGGGTTGAGTAAGGATTAGCTCTGAATTCGGACGATTTGGAAAATCGCCCTACTTGCAAACGGATGTTTCAAGGGGTCTGCTCGGACGATTTGGAAAATCGTCCGACTTGTAGTTCCCCAATTCTTCCACCTCCTCAGCACTCAGCCCGGTTGCCTGTGCGATCTCCTCCGCATTCAGCTTCCCCATAGATAGAAGATTCTCGGCGGTCTCTTTTGCTCTTTTCTCCTCTCCTCTAGCCTCGGCCGTCTTCAGAATGTCTCGCTCAATGGGGGCATCCATCAGATACCGCTCATACCGTCTCCGCTCCTCGTCGCTCATCATGAGCACGGCCAGCTTCTCCCGGGCCCGGTCAATGTTCCTAGACTTGAAGTGTTCCGGCACATGCTCGTTCTTCAGCATGTAGATCCACTCGTCCAGGTCGACCCTCACCTCGTCCCGGAACCGCTCGGTCTGAATCAGGTAATACTCCGGGAACACCTCCCTCTCAAGGTCCCTCTCCCTCAGGACATACCGACCCTGCCGGGTCATGAACCGTCTTCTTATGACTAGGGGGTTCCCCGTGTGAACACCCGTAAACTGGGTGGATCCGTGATACACATAGTCGTCCCCGGATCCGAGGTTGAAGTAGAGGATGCTGACCGATATGACCTTGGCGATCTCCTCATAGGGGCTCCCGAGCTTCATGTGATCCACGATCACCTTGCATGTCCCGAAGAGGAGCCGCTCGATGTAGTCGCTCTCATGCTCGTTCTGAATCTCGACGATCATGACCCTGCCTCCGCTGTCCCTGACGAGGATGTCAACCCGGTTGAACTTCTGCCTTCCGCCTTCCTGATCCGACTCGCTCTCAATCAGGTCGACCACCCGGATATCCTCCCTAAGCAATGCGCCCAAGAATCCCTCCAGGATGTCGAAGTTCGCCTTGTCCCGCAGGACGTTCTTGATTGCCCAATCGAAACGGATGACTCTCTGGTCCTTTGTCATGTTGTTCACCTCCTTTGCATTTTTGCCCAGATGGGGCGAAAAACCGCTTCGCTCTATTTTCGCACTCCGGATGGATGGGCGAAAAACCGCTTCGCTCTATTTTCGCACTCCGGATGGATGGGCGAAAAACCGCTTCGCTCTATTTTCGCACTCCGGATGGATGGGCGAAAAACCGCTTCGCTCTATTTT
>JAOZRQ010000519.1:0-1128 GCA_029940115.1 Desulfobacterales bacterium | reverse complement strand
CGAAAAACCGCTTCGCTCTATTTTCGCACTCCGGATGGGGGCAAAAAATCGCATCACGTTTCACGCCTCACGTCTCACGTCTCACGTTTCAATTTGGACAGTTCGCTCCGGATGGATTGGGTCAACTGAAAGATCACCGAGGGATCGCTCAGTGAGATGTCCGGATCATCCCTGAACTCTCGCGTATCTAGGGAAAAGTCGGCTCCATCCACGATATGCGTATAGACAAAGTCAACATTCGAGTTGCCCATGATCAGCATGGAGATCGTTCCTGCCATGTCTCCCACCGGCGCACGGTCAATATGGTCATATTGGAATGTGCCCCTTGTCTGGGTACCCTTATCGGGTTCGGATTCAATGGCAAACTCCCCCTCACACCGCTCGGCCGCGGCCTTGAACAGGGAAAGCCCCAAGCCGACTCTCCGGGTGGTCCGGCTGGTGACAAAGGGATCAATCACCTTGTCAAGCATGTCAGGGGGGATCCCGTTGCCATTGTCCTTGATTTCGATTTTCAGCCGGTTTTCTCCAAGTGACTCATCCACCAGGATGTGGATGCAGTCCGCGCCGGCCCCAATGCCGTTCTCGGCAATGTCCATTATGTGAAGAGCAAGTTCCCGCATGGCTTTTCTCCCACCAGAGCGTTGTCCTTCGCAGAAAGTGATCCCATCTGTACGGATTGTCGAGAATGTCTTCTGCGATTGCAAGCCTTGACTCCGTCTCAACGATCTTGAAGGAGCTTTCATATACCCCCTCATCGCATACCGGCGTGATCAGAAACAAGGGCATGGCACACCTCAATTATTGAAAAATAGCTACATCTGTGTTGCATTGGAAATTGAAAATGGGCCATATCCGTGTTGCATATCAAGAAATCAGAAACAAAGGCACCTCGGTCATTGCTGATTCTAACGGATTTTGTGGTTGCATGTGGTCTCAGACATTCACGATCCTGGAGGCCGGTCTGGGGACAGCCTGCCGCGACAATCCCCGGAATCAATTCCGGGTCTGAAAGCCCAAGCAGGCTGAAGCCAGCTATCGTCACAGTGCGCTTCAGCGCACTTTCGCTGTCAGCCGGGGGATTGACCCCCCGGCTTCGATCCCCGGCTTCGATCCCCCGGCAGGCTGAAG
>JAOZRQ010000918.1 GCA_029940115.1 Desulfobacterales bacterium | reverse complement strand
TCAGTTGTCCCTACGGGACAGGGTTGGGGGTGCCCCAGTTCCGGCAATGAATTGCCGGGCCATTCTCAGTTGTCCCTACGGGACAGGATTGGGCACCCCGAACGAAACAAATTGCAAATTTGTTCTACGGCAACACCTGTCGGACAGCCTCTGAAAGAATCGCCATTTCCACGGCATGACGCAGATTGACGCCCTCCTCTCCGGCCCCTCTCAGCTCCGCGTTTTGCACCGCATAGTCCTTGCCCAAGGTCGCCCGGATATCCTCGTTTTCATAAATATAGCATTCAGGGGTGATCTCGAGGCTGGCGATATGGCCGTCCCGCTTGTATTCGAGACGGTCCGCACGGGTGAAGTGGTACCCGAAGGACGCGGCCGCGAAGCTCTCCGCGGTGACGTGGAACTTGGCCTTGTTTAGATACGGTGACCCGCTGGTGGGGCAGAAGGTGGTGCAGTTTCCGCATTCGTTGCAGTAGTCGCCGATGTTCAGCACTTGGCGTGTCTGTTCGATGCGGACCGTCTCAACATCTGAGATGTCAACCCCCTGGCCCGCGGGTTTGACCTGCTGAACCGTAAACTCGGTCGGTTCCATCACAAAGGCGACATTCGCCCGGTTGGGGCAGACCGTCACACAGGTGTTGCAGATTTCGTCACAATGCAGACAGCGGCCCGCCTCTTTCCGAACCGTGGCCTCATCCAAGGTGCGGACCACCAGTTTTGATCCGGATCGCTCGTCAAGACCGATCTCCGGCACTTCTGTTCCGGGTTGGCGACGGGCTCTTCTTTTTTGCAACTTGATCAGATCCGATGCTTTCGTTGCGACGCTCTCCGGAATCCGGAATTCTTTGAGTGCACGTCCCCGGATCGATTCAGCCGCTTTCTTGCCGTCACCGATGGCCCTGATGAGGGTTGACGCGCCACGGACCGCATCGCCGCCGGCGAAGACGTTTTCAATCTGAGTTTCGCGGGTGTCCGGATTGATTTCCAATTCCTCCCCGGGGAAGAAATCGAGGTTGACGCGCTGACCAATGGCCGAAATGACGCTGCCCACTTCCAATTCAAATTCGGACCCCTCGACTTTGATCGGCCTTGGGCGGCCGCTGGCGTCCTTTTCCCCGAGCTTCATCTCAAAGCATACACTTGATCGCATACGCCCCGCTTCCACCAGCATGCGCTCCGGTGCGGTCAGATCCACCAGTTGGATGCCTTCATCCAGCATCCCCTGCACTTCCTCTGGTGCGGCCGGCATCTCCTTGCGGGTGCGCCGGTAAATCACGCTCACCTCCCCATCTTCGCCCACCAGGCGTTTGGCTGCGCGAGCCGCATCCATGGCCGAATTGCCACCGCCGATGACGGCAACCTTTTTCCCCAGATCGGGCCGCTCCCCGCGACGCACCGCGCTC
>JAOZRQ010000069.1 GCA_029940115.1 Desulfobacterales bacterium | reverse complement strand
CCGGGCTATTTTCACAAGTCCCTCCGGGACTGGACAAATTGTGCATGTCCGACCCGGCAATGAATTGCCGGGCTACTTTCACAAGTCCCTCCGGGACAATTCCTCCACCGACCCGGCAATGAATTGCCGGGCTACTTTCACAAGTCCCTCCGGGACAAGTTCACGTTCACGTTCACGTTCAAGTTCACGTTTACGTTCAAGTTCAAGGGGAGAAATCATCGCACAAAAGGATTAGAGCGTTTTTCCTTTCCGATGGTGGTTTCCGGGCCATGCCCCGTAAAGACCTGCACGTCATCCCCCAGTGGGAAAAGCTTGTTCTTTATGCTGGCGATCAGCGTCTCAAAGTTTCCTCCCGGGAAGTCGGTGCGTCCGATGGAACTCTGGAAAAGCGTATCTCCGACGAAGACCTTTCCATCAGTATGAAGGGAAATCCCGCCGGGCGTATGCCCCGGGGTGTGAAGCACTTTCAGCGTGATCTTTCCAAAGGAGAGGGTATCCCCATCATCTATCATCTGATCCGGCGGCGGCGAGTCGTCTGCCGCAAGCCCCCATCCCGCAGCGGATGCGGAAAGTTGGCTCAACATCGGTGCATCAAGGGAATGGATCAGGATCGGCGCGGCGGTTGCGTCCTTCATCTTTTTGTTGGCGCTCACATGGTCAAAATGACCGTGCGTATTGATGATATAATGGACCTTCAGCCCCGATTCCGCGAGGGACATCAGAATCCTGTCCGCCTCATCCCCGGGGTCAATCACCGTCGCCGCCTTGGTCTCCTCACATCCCACAATAAAACAGTTTGCCATAATCGGTCCCACGACCAGTGTCTTGATAATCAATAGAATTCTCCTATTTATAAGCTGTAAGGCATCTTGGAGCTTACAGCTTAGAGTTTTTTTTCGCTTGCCCAATCAGATCCACAAGACTTGCCACCTTCGGTTTTGGCTTTGAATTCACAAGTCTGTGAAACTGCTCTTCAGTCAGTGTTTTCTTCAAATAGGCCACCACATCAAAATATTCCCACCAGCAGTCAAAAATCTTAAAGCAGGGGATATCCGCGTCGCCGCTGATCGTGCAGTAGTGGAACGAGACATTCCCCCCCAGTCTGGGGCAGCGTCGTTCAAAATGGTCCATTGGTCTGTTGTCCGTTGTCGGTTGTCAGTGGTTTGTTGTCCGTTGCCAGTGGTTTGTTGTCCGTTGCCAGCGGTTTGTTGTCAGCAGCCTGTCATACACCAACCACAAGCCACTGACCACTGGCAACAAGTCACTGACCAGCGACCACAAGCCACTGACCATTGGCAACAAGCAACGGGCAACAAGCCACTGACCACAAGCCACAAGTCTCTAACAACTCGTCAGCACCTGCGGCTTCGGATGATTTTCAAAGCAGGTTTCAAAGCAGGCTTTCTCCTCGTCGCTCAGGGCATAGTCTTTCAGTTCATCTGAAAAATATTTGTCGTAAGCTCCGAGGTCAATCAGGCCGTGTCCACTGAAGTTGAAGAGGATGACCTTCTCCTTTCCCTCTTCCTTTGCCTTTTTAGCCTCCTCAACCACACAGGCCAAGGCGTGATTGGTCTCGGGCGCGGGGACGATGCCCTCACTCCTCGCCGTGAGAACGCCGGCTTCGTATGCGGCCAGCTGATTCACGGATCTCGGTTCAATAATCCCCTCGGCAGCCAACTGGCTCACGGTGGGTGCCATGCCATGATACCGAAGGCCGCCGGCATGAATCGGCGCGGGCACAAACGTATGACCCAGGCTGTGCATCGGAAGAAGCGGCGTATATTTGGCCGAATCCCCATGATCGTAGGCAAAAGTCGCCCGGGTCAGGGTCGGACATGCGGTCGGCTCCACCGGATAGATGGCAATCTCCTTGCCGTTGATCTTGTCACAGACATACGGATAGGCAAGCCCCGCGAAGTTGCTTCCCCCGCCGGCACAGCCGATCACGATGTCCGGATATTCGCCGATCTTCTCCATCTGCTTTTTGGCCTCGAGGCCGATGATGGTCTGGTGCAACATCACATGATTCAGAACGCTTCCCAAGGAGTAGCGGGTCTGACCGCTTTCATCCGCGACAGCCGCCTCAATCGCCTCACTGATGGCGATGCCGAGGCTTCCGGGGGTGTCCGGATATTTTTCCAATATGTCACGGCCTGCCTTGGTTTCCATGCTGGGGCTTGGAACACAGTTCGCGCCCCAAGTCGCCATCAGGGATTTGCGATACGGCTTCTGATCAAAGCTGATTCTCACCATGAACACCTTGCATTCCAGCCCGTACTGGGAACAGGCAAAGGAGAGCGCGCTCCCCCACTGGCCCGCGCCGGTTTCGGTGGTCAGTCGCTTGATTCCGAAAATCTTGTTGTAATAGGCTTGGGGCACCGCGGTGTTCGGCTTATGGCTCCCCGGCGGGCTCAACCCCTCGTTTTTGTAATAAATCCTTGCAGGCGTATCCAGCGCCTTCTCCAGAGAGAGGGCCCTCACCAGCGGCGCGGGGCGCCAGATGTTCAGAACCCCCAGCACCTCTTCGGGGATATCGATCCATCGTTCTGTACTCACCTCCTGTTCAATCAGGTTCATGGGAAAAATCGGCGAAAGATCATCCGGGCCCACCGGATTTCCGTCAGGGCCCAAGGGCGGATTCATCTTGATGTCCGCGAGGATGTTGTACCATTGCCGGGGCATCTCCTCTTCTGTCAACAAAACTTTTCTAATCTCCATGTCATGCTCCTTAAATTGGGCATCCTGCCCTGCACGTGCCCGTGAACGTGAACATGAACGTGAACGTGAACGTGAACGTAAACGTAAACGTGAACGTGAACGTGAACATGCACGTTCACGGGCAAGGGGCACGGGCACAGGGCAGGGGATAAAATCAACTTTCAACTTTTCAGTTCATCTTTCACCATAGCGATACGGATACTGTCAAGGATCCCATTGATAAAGGCGCCGGAATCTTCTGTGCCGAACTTTTTCCCGATCTCGATGGCCTCGTTTATGGAGACCTTTGTGGGAATATCCTCACGGAAGAGTATTTCATATGCAGCGATCCGTATGATGTTTCTGTCCACACAGGCCATGCGGCCGATTTTCCAGTTTTCGGAAAAACGCTCGATGAGCGTGTCAATATCGGGTATGACAGGGATGATGCCTTTCACCAGTTCCAGAAAGAAAGGTCTCGTTCTCTCTGATGGGGGAAAATTCTCGCAAAAGAGAACCAGCGCGTCTGGAGAGGCATTTTGGCGCATATCCATGTAAAAGAGCGCCTGCAATGCGAGTTCCCGTGCCTTGGTGCGGGTTTTTTTCATAACATAAGCATTCCGGTAAGCGGTTAGCGGTAAACTGTAAGTTGCCACGCTTGCAACTTCGAGCTTACAGCTTTGAGTTAAACCTTGGTGATCTTTGGGACTTGGGAAGTCTTACCGTCGAAAACCTCCATCAGATTCGCCATTTCCACAGCGGCGATGGCCGCGCTCCAGCCTTTGTTTCCCGATTTTGTTCCCGCGCGTTCGATGGCCTGCTCAATGGTGTCCGTGGTGATGATCCCGAATATGATCGGGATCTCTGTTTCCATGCTGGCGCTCGCGATCCCCTTTGAAGCTTCCGCGCAAACGTAGTCGAAATGCGGGGTGGACCCCCGGATGACCGCTCCGAGGCAGATCACCGCGTGATACATGCCATTTTTCGCCATCTTTTTTGCGATCAGGGGGATCTCAAACGCGCCGGGGACCTTGGCGATTTCAATATCCTCCTCTTTTGCACCGCAACGCGTCAAGGCATCCAGCGCGCCGCGCACAAGTCTGTCCGTGATAAAGTCGTTAAAACGGCTGACAATCAGGCCGAACCTTTTGCCTTCGGCAATCAGTTTTCCTTCAAGCGTCTTTGCCATGATTTTTCTCCGATTTTCAGTTTGTACCTGGCCATATGTTTTCAGGTGTCTGCATATGAGGGACAACCTTCCCATTGTGAGCCGCAGATGGACGCAGATGAACGCAGACGGCGGACTCATCCGCGTCCATCCGCGGTTTGTGAGTTGTCCTCCCCAAGAAAAATCCCGGAAAACTTTTGGCCGGGTACTTATAAAGATGTCAGGGACAGGTTTGACCCGGAATCCATCAGTCCATGGCAGAACTTTCCGATCTGCTGGTTGTTCATCGTTCATCGTTCAGATTTTGCTTGTTTACGGATTGGCATCAATGTTCAACAAATGTCCCATTTTCAGCTTCTTGCATGCCAGATAGCCCTTGTTGAACTCATTCGGCTCGACTTCGATGGGGACCTGATCAACGATGCTGAGTCCGTATCCCTCAAGCCCCACCATCTTTTTTGGATTGTTGGTCATCAGCCGCATCTTCCGGACGCCCACCGCAGCAAGAATCTGTGCGCCGATTCCGTAATCTCTCAGGTCGTCTTTGAATCCGAGTTCCTCGTTTGCCTGAACGGTGTCCATCCCCTTGTCCTGCAAGGCATACGCCTTCAACTTGTTCACCAGGCCGATCCCTCGGCCCTCCTGCCTCAGGTAGAGGAGCACACCGGCACCTTCCTCTTCCATCATCTGCATGGCCTTGTGCAACTGATCCCCGCAGTCACAGCGGAACGAGCCGAAGATGTCGCCTGTCATGCACTCGGAATGGACACGGACAAGCGTCGGTTTGTTCGGATCAATCTCGCCCTTGATCAGAACAATGTGGAGCAGATTGTCGAGATCGGTCTCATACACCCGAATCTTAAACTCTCCTGCATAAGCAGTCGGAATGCTGATTTCAGGCGCGGCTTGCTTCACAAAGGATTCGGTACGCATCCGATATTCAATCAGGTCCGCGATGGTGCAGATCCCGATCCTGTGTTCCTCGCTGAACTTTTCAAGGTCCGGCATTCGGGACATGGTGCCGTCATCATTCATGATTTCGCAGATCACGCCCGAAGGTTTCAATCCGGCAAGTCTGGCCAAGTCAACCGAGCCTTCTGTCTGGCCTGCCCGGGCCATGACGCCCCCGTTTTTTGCCCGCAACGGGAACACATGCCCAGGCCGGACAAGGTCTTTCGGCTTCGCACCATCAGCCACCGCGGCGAGGGTGGTGGTGGCGCGATCCGCGGCCGATATGCCTGTGGTGACACCGTGTCTTGCCTCTATGGACACCGTGAAGCCAGTATGAAACTTCGAGGTGTTGTTTTCAACCATCAGGGGGAGTTCAAGCGCGTCGATTTTCTCCCCTGTCATGGAAAGGCATATCAGTCCCCGGCCGTATTTTGCCATGAAATTGATCGCCTCAGGCGTGACCTTCTCAGCGGCCATGGTCAGGTCGCCCTCATTCTCACGGTCTTCATCATCCACAAGGATGACCATGCGTCCGGATATGATCTCCTTTATTGCTTCTTCAATGGTAAGTAGCGGCATTGTTCTTTTGACGATCTCCTTTGCTGGTTGCAGGTTGTCAGTTGTCCCTGTCATTCCTGCGAAAGCAGGAATCCACTGTCAGTTGTCAGTTGCAACCTTCCCTGTCATTCCTGCGAAAGCAGGAATCCACTATGAAAGTTGCGGGTTGTCAGTTGCCCGCTGTCATTCCTGCGAAAGCAGGAATCCGGAGTGAAAGTTGCGGATTGACAAAATCCGAACTAGCCAAGACCAGATTTGCCAATCTCTATAAGGTGTTTGGAAACACCTGTTACCCCTCTGCCCATGCCCAGTTTCGGGCAGGGGCACGGGCAAGGGAGTTTTCAAACACCTTCCATGGAGCAAGTGGATATTGATGGCAATTTAAGACATCTTTTCAGTTTGTAGTTCCGCCTCTCGGCGGTCTCGCACCGCCTGAAGGCGGAACTGCAAACTGAAAAGTGTGAACCACCTTTCAGGCAAAATGAAAGATGCCCAATTTAAGACAATCTTTTAGTATGACATTGCCATCTCATATTGTCAAGCGGTTTGTGACATTCCTGATTTTAGAGCTTTCAACAAAATGTTTGTCGCTCCGCCAAACTGCAAGTTTGGCACTCCGGACAATTTTTTTGGGGTCCCGCCAAACTGCAAGTTTGGCACTCCGGACAATTTTTTTGGGGCCTCGCCAAACTGCAAGTTTGGCACTCCGGACAATTTTTTTGGGGTCCCGCCAAACTGCAAGTTTGGCACTCCGGACATTTTTTTTGTTGAAGGCTAGGCTATAACGGATTTTGTGGTTGCATGTGATTTCAGACAGCCACGATCCTGAGCCTTTCCAGACGCATCAGAAGACGAGGAAACCCGGTCTCAAGTTTCGCACCCCTATGTGAGCCCATTTTTCAAGGGTTTCAGGAGATGGTCGACCTCGAAAACCCACTTTTTGGGCAATGTGAAATCAGGCACTTGCACACAGGTTTTTTCCTAGTTGACACCCCCCTCATCGGTTGCTATCATACGCCGCAGATGTTAGGGGAGCGACCTTCCCGACCTGATGGGACGAACCGGAACCTGCGACTGCGGCTCCGGGCTGTCGCGGAGGGCCAAGCGGAAGGCTGGCCAGACTGCGGAACCGGACTGACGAGGCTCCGGATGCCTGTCCCACGAGAAGCGGGGTCCCTCCGGACGCGGTCTGACGGACCGGTTCCTCATGATGTTGAGAGGCGAACATGGTTGCCCAACCCATCCTTAACATGAGGGGAGAGCCGGAGTGCCAAGCTTGCAGTTTGCAAGGAGTGCCAAGCTTGCAGTTTGCGAGGAGTGCCAAACTTGCAGTTTGGCAAACATGGGCGGGCAGATTCTGAAAACGGCATCCGTGAATGTGACCGAGCGGATGCCCGACAGAGAGGATGAGGAGGAGAAAGATGGGAGACAGCAGTTTTTTTGGTCGGACGGTGATCATCATCCCGTTCATTCTTGTGTCTTTTTTCTTGGCATTCGCAACCTTCGCGGCCGCGAATGTCGTCGGGGAGTTCGGCGGCTGTGTCGTCACAAACGACGACGACGCCGGCCCGGGGTCTCTCAGGCAGTGCGTCCTTGACGCGGAGGAGGGATCCGTCATCACCTTCTCCGGTGATCACGCCATGACCCTGGACTCGCGGATCATCATCGGGAGGGACCTGACCATCGATGCCGGGGGATTCGCGGTGACCCTTCAGGCGGACACGACGCCCGGGGCCGCCGGCCACGGCCTCCTGACCGTGGGGCCGGACGCGACGGTCGCCGTGAGGGGCGTCACCCTGCGCCACGGCAGGGGACCATGGCCGCGGCCGCGATCCGGTCGGACGGGGCGCTGACGATCACGGTGGGCCCGCGTCCGCCGAGGGTGGAGGTGGGCGCCGATCCCCCGGCCGTCCTGACCGGCGGGTCGTCCCTCCTGACATGGCACTCGGACGACGCGGCGACCTGCGTCATCTCGCCCGATCCCGGATTCGCCGTCGGCACGTCCGGAACGGGCGGCGTGACCCCCGCGGGGACCACCACATACACCATCACCGCCACAGGTCCCGGAGGCACCGCGTCGGCACAGGCCAAGGTGGTGGTCCGGGAAATTGAGGTGCAACCCCAGCCCGAGGGCTTCTTCGGCTCGCGATATGAGGACCTGATCTGATCCCATCGGACACCCAACTCGCGACCTACGACCCGAACCGCTTCTCGGTGGTCACGGGGCTGGTCCGCGGCCCGGACGCGTCCCCCCTCCCCGGCGTGACGGTCCGGATCCACGGGCATCCGGAATACGGCACCTGCCTCACCGACGAGGCCGGCAGGTTCTCGCTGCCGGTGCTGGGCGGCGGGGTGCTCACCGTCGTGTATGAGCGTGAGGGGCACATCACGGCCCATCGCCAAGTGGAAGTTCCCAAGCGGGAGATCGCCGTGGCCCCGACACCGGCGCTGATCGCACAGGATCCCCTCTCCACGACCGTCACATTCGACGGGAATCCGGACACGGTCATCAGCCACCGGAGCACCCAGGTCACCGACGAGTTCGGAAGCCGCGCCTGCACCATGGTCTTCACAGGGGACAACATGGCCCATGCCGTGGACGCGGCGGGGAACGTCACCGGCGACTTGTCCAGCATCACGGCCCGCGCGACCGAGTTCGCCACCCCCGACTCGATGCCGGCCGTCCTGCCGCCGACCTCAGCCTACACCTACTGTGCGGAGCTCGCGGTGGACGAGGCCGACCGGGTGACCTTTGACAAGCCGGTGGTGGTCTGGGTGGACAACTTCCTCGGATTCGACGCGGGCGATCCGGTTCCGGTGGGATATTACGACCGGGACAGCGCCGCATGGGTGCCGTCCGACAACGGCCGGGTGGTGAGGCTCCTCGACACCGACGGCGACACCCTCGCGGACGCGCTCGACGCGGACGCGGACGGGACCGCGGACGACCTGGACGGCGACGGGTCCGTGGACGACGAGATCGCGGGGCTGGACAATCCCGCCCCCGGTTCCGAGTGGACCGGGACCGCTGGGGCGCCCTTCTCATCGCGGACACGGGCAACCAGCGCATCCGCAAGGTGGATGCCGGAGGCGTCATCACCACCGTGGCCGGCAGCGGCCCCACGGGCCTGTACGAGGGGGATTATGGCGGCGACGGCGGGCCGGCCCTGGACGCACGTCTGGACGGACCGACCGCCGTGGCCGCGGACGCCATGGGCAACATCTACGTTGCGGACCGTTACAACCATTGCGTCCGCAAGGTCGGCGCCGACGGCATCATCACCACCGCGGCCGGCACACCCGACGTCCCCAACTACGGCGGCGACGGCGGCCCCGCGACCGACGCGTTCATGGACAATCCCACGGACGTGGCGGTGGATGCGGAGGGAAGCCTTTATCTGACGGACATGGTCAACATGGTCGTCCGAAAGGTGGACCCCGCGGGGATCGTCACGACCCTCGCGGGGAACGGCGACTGCGCGAGCTCGAAATTCGGCGTTCCGCCGACCGAGTTCCCGTTCTGCTGGCCCTCGGGAATCGCCCTGGGCGACTCGGGCGAGTTTCACGTCTCGGAACTGAACCGGTCATTTGTGGCGAAGGTGCTCGACCGTGTGCTGGCCGACACCGTATCCGACGACGGCACGGTCCAGGAGACCAAGGCGTATGTTGAGCCGTGGGACCAGTACCACCTTGTCTGGCGGGGACGTCACACATACACGAAGGACAAGGACACGCACATGTCCGTGCTCCGGTTCGGATACGACTCCCTGGGCCGGCTCCTCTCGGTCAGCGACCCCCGGTTCGGAGGCAGCCGGATGACGACGGTGGTGCGGGACGCGGACGGCATTCCCGAGCAGATCGTCTCGCCCGACGGCATCGTCACGGCGCTCGCCATCGACCCGATCACGAACCGCCTTGTCGGCGTCACCCAGCCCGACGGCGGGACCTACGCGTTCGAGTATGACGGGAACGGCCTGATGACCGCGGAGAGCGACCCCGAGGGGAACCGGTTCGATCACGGCTTCGACGACCTGGGCCGGGTGACCGACGTGTGGGACCCCGAGGGCGGCCACTGGAACTACGACGTGACGGAGTTCGCCGACGGCCGGGTGGAGACCACGAAGACCACCGCGGAGGGGAACGCCACGACCTACACCGACCACACCGGATCATCCGGCGATTACGCGTCGGAGATCCTGAGCCCCTCGGGCGGGACCACCGGCTTCGACCGCTCCGCGGACGGGATGAGCGTGACCAAGACGCTTCCCTGCGGCACGGACCTCTCCTTCGAGTATGGGCTGAACCCGAACTTCCGGTTCCGATACCTGAGGAGGATGACCCAAGGCACGCCGTCCGGCCTGGAACGGGTCACGGAACGGCTGAGGACTTATGAGGACAGGGACGGGGATCATGTCACGGACAAGGCCGTCGAGACGGTGACGGTGGACGGAAGGGTCACGGTCCACGAGACGGACGACCTCGCGCACACCCGGACCCTGACTTCGCCGGAGAACAGGCAGGTGGTCACCAATCATGATGAGGACACCGGGCTGACGACACGGGTCCGGATCGCGGGGCTGCACGACACGGTGTACGACCATCACGATGACGGGCGGCTGAGGAGCGTCACGGTGGGGGACCGGGTGACCGGGTTCGTCCACGACATGGCCGGCGATCCGAGGAGCGTCACCGTGACCGACCCCGGGAATCGGACCATCGTGTACGAGTACGACGACATGATGCGCCTGAGGACCGTGCGCCGTCCCGACACCTCCGTCGTCAGCTTTGAGCACGACCGGAACGGGAACATGACCGTGCTGTTCCCGCCGTCGGAGGCCCGGCATGGGTTTGGGCACAACGGCGTCAACCTGAACGACGCATACGAGACGCCCCTGGAAAACACTTACAGCCATGTGTATGACAGGGATCGCCGTCTCAGGGAGAGGCATTTTCCCTCCGGGAAGACGATCACATATGTTTACGACCCTGCGAAGCTCGGGCGGATCGAGACGCCCGAGGGGAACGTCGTCTTCGGGTACGACGACTGCGGGGCCAAGGTGGTGAGCGTCACCAAGGGCGACGAGGCCATCGGGTATGGCCATGACGGCGGCATCGTCACCTCGGAGACCCTGACCGGGACGCTGAACCAGTCGCTCGTTTACCACTACGACCGGAACGGGGACCTCGAGATCGACGGCATGACGTATGCCGGTGCCAGGACCGACTATGCCTGGGACGACGACGGCCTGCTGACCGGATCCGGGAGGCTCACCATCACCCGGAATGCCGGAAACGGCCTGCCCGAGAGCGTCACCGCCGGCGACCTGAGCCTGACCCGCTCCTTCAACGGCCACGGAGAAACCGACGGAGAGACTTTTCAGGTCGGCTCCGGGAACGTCCTCTCGTGGGGCGTTGACGAGCGCCATCCCGACGGCAGGATCAGACAGAAGACCGAGGACTCGTCGGCTCATGTTTATGAATACGACGAGATGGGGCGTCTGCTCACGGTCACGAGGGACGGTGCCCTCATCGAGGAGTACCGGTACGACGACTTCGGCAGACGTGACCATGAGATGAGCGTGCCGAGGGGGATCGCCGGCAGGAGCCTCACCTATGATGACGAGGATCGGCTGGTGACCGTCGGGGGCGTCGTCTATGAGCATGATGATGACGGGTTCTTGGAGCGGAAGACCGACGGGACCGAGGTGACGGAGTACGACTATTCCTCACGGGGCGAGCTGCTGACTGTGACGCTGCCGGACAGTACGCTGATCGAATATGTGCATGACCCGCTCGGCAGGCGCATCGCCAAGAAGGTGAACGGGGCCGTCGTTGAGAAGTATCTGTGGCAGGGACTGACCCGGCTGCTCGCCGTGTACAATGCCGACGACAGCCTGCGGATGCGCTTCGAGTACGCCGACGCACGGATGCCCGTCGCCATGGCCAAGGATGGGGCGACGTACTACCTGGCGTATGACCAAGTCGGCTCACTCAAAGTCGTTGCGGATGCCTCCGGGAACGTGGCAAAGAGAATCGGGTGCGACACCTTCGGGAACATCCTCTCCGACAGCGACCCGGCGTTTGCAGTGCCCTTCGGCTTTGCAGGCGGCCTGCATGACAGGGACACCGGCCTCGTGCGGTTCGGCCACCGAGACTACGACCCGGAAACCGGCCGGTGGACGGCAAAGGATCCGATTCTTTTCGCGGCTGGCAATGCTGATCTTTATGGGTACTGTGCGAACGATCCGATCAATTGGATTGACTCATTGGGGTTGAGCGAGGCCGACGTCCTCAAGCTGCATGACATTTTCCAATTCATGGTTGGCGCTTTGACCGAAGCTGAAAGACGGCACCCATACTCCTATTTGAACAATTTTCTGAGCACATTGCAGATGCTGAACAAATGTGGCATGTCCGATGACGGGAATCGCTACCTGGGATGCGGGGAACAGGCGGAAGCGGTGAGGACCGGAATGAGTCAGTGCAAGAAGGAAGACCACTTTGACGACAATTGGACATTTGAACTCGTCCAAGGTCATACTGGTTCCGGCTTCCCCCACAAATGGCTTGTCCTGAAGTCTGACAACCCTGATGATCCCACAATTGTGGCCGACCCATGGGCCGACCACTTTGGTGATCCCATAGGCAGCTACTCCTCGGAATAGTCTGACAAAGACAAAGGTGTTGCGACCCCTTCCTGAGTCAGGTGGAAACAAACAATTCGGGGCCTTTCTGCCGGGCAAGCCGGAAGCACGCCACAAGACAGTTTTTTTTGCAACATCTGTCTTCATTGCAAGTGTGAGTTTTGGCAACTTGCATGAGATCGACAGGTTGCACATTTTTGTCCTGTGGCAACAGGCGGAAGTTGAATCGCGCCTTTTCTCAAATGTTGCCCGAAAATCTTGCTGATCCGTTCCTCATTCCTGAGAATGGGCCTATCCGCGTCTCCGACGTCCGTGACGACCGCATATGGGGAAAGTCCGCATTCCGTGACCCCGGGCAGGCTGGCCCCCCTCGGCGGGGACATTCCAGAAGGTCTGGTGTCCCAAGAGGGGATGCAGGGGTCTGGGACATCCTGAATGACGGGGACTTGGGATGTCCCGATGTCGGGGATTCCTCTGGTTTCAGGTCCAGATTTCGGAAAACCTCAAAGTTTTTTTGGAGGTGTGGTGTGAGAATGTTGATTGACTTGTTCAAAGGCATTGCTGGCGGGATATCAATCATGTCCGTCTTTGTGAGTGTCGCCATCATCTTGGAGGAGGGAACCCGATATCCCCTTTCCCTTGTCTGCGTCCTCTTGGGCTCACTCTCCTTCCTGACTTTGTCTGGCAATCTCAAAAGGCCTTGTCATCTTCTTGTGATGCCCGGAATGTTGATCCCGTATGTCATCAATTGCCATGTTGTGCAATTTGACTCAGGCAAGGGCGCTGTGATGTGTGTCATGATTCTTGTCTCCGGCTTTGTGAGTGCTGCATTGGTCAGGCGTCATTATTCAAAAAAGGCCGGTTCCTGTGACACCGGGGATTCTGAGCGGAGCGATTGATTCGATGATTTGGGGTCATGACACCCCCATGTAAATTGAAACCTGAAACTTGAGGATCACACAAGCATCTCAGCAATCGTCATCTTCAGCTTCCGCGTAACTCCCAAAGCCTCCCTCACCTCTTGCTCCAACATGGCCATTTCTCTGTAAAAGGGGGTCCTGTCCATCTGAAAATAGGCTTTTTCCCCGCATTGGACCGTGAACGCGTCGCATCCCGAGCTGTTGATGACATTCCCTCCGGGCCGGTGAAGCTCGAAAGGAAGGCCGTGCAACCGGCATATCATGGGCCGGTAGGCGTACAAGAGACACAGCCCGTCTGAATTCAGGGGACACATCAGCCGCACAGGCAACCCCTTCACATCGGCCTCAGCGGTTCTTTCGCACACATCCGAGGCCTTCTCCCGAATGTCCCGCTGTCTCTCAGGTTCAAGGCCCCTGTATCCTTCAAGCAAATAAAGATATTCCAGAAACGTGTGATGATGGAACCGGGTGAGGCAACAGTTCTCCTCGCAACCCGTGCAGTGGAAGCCGTAATGCGTTGCCGCGGCGGTGTATCTCTCATCCATGGCAGCATAAAGTGCGCGGACCTTTTCGGGCTTCGGTGACCTGACAAAGTTGCCCGTGGTCGGGGCTGTGGTAGCAGCTATTTGCATCAATCCTCATCCCCCCGTTCCGGCCTTGCGGAATAAATGGTCAGTAAAAGCTCGGAATCATCAATAAGACGATAAACAGGCTTCTTTCCGGACAGTTTCTCACTCTCGTCTAAAATGATTGGAACACCATCTCCCCGCTTTTCCATATAGAAACTACGTCCCACATCGCCGACCGTTTCCGCCACCTGTGTTTCCGCAAGCAGGCTTGTAATCAGTTCATTCCATGTGGCCTGGCGCAGGGCTATGCTGTCAATGGTCACTGTATTCGGAAGAGTGCCCGGGGAAAAAATTTCCAGCCTGTCATCAAACATGAAAAAACGGATCTTTGATCCAAAGACAGAATAATCGCGATGTGCCACCGCATTGACGACCGCCTCGAACACCGCTCTTTCACTAAACTGCGGAACTTCCACCCGATGCGGTTCCTTTGTTGCCATGATGGTCTGATTCCTCTTCAGGAATGCCATGGCCTGTCTGATCTGCTGATCCAGTGGTCCGCAAATCTTCTGGGCATCAGTCTGGTAATTGGAGTCCTGCCTTATTCCCCGATAGCGCACAGCTTCAATAAAGGCATTGGGAAGAAAACGCTCCGGATGTTCACAGCAGAGCAATACACCAGATACTGAGGCTCTGACAGTTCCGCTTTCCTCTTCTGACAACAAGTTTCGCTTCAGCAGGACAATCTCCGAGGGTTCATCGGATTTCGTGGTGTATCTGAGCCACAGTCTCTCAGATAAGTCGCTCATGCCCGATTGAGGAACCAGCTGTTCTTCAAATCGAATCAGCCGGGCCTGGCTGCGTTGTTGAAAGAGGCGGGCAAGATAGTCTGGCGGCATTTTTCGTTTGGAACTTCCCTGACGATGGAAATAGCCCCCCACACTTTCATGTACAAACAGACTGCGCGGGATTTCCACTTTGAGGATGGGCTGCAATGTTCCTGTGCTGTCAGGAAGTTCTGTCCGAAAGGCGTGGAATATGACGGGAGGCCTGATGCTTTGTTCGCAAATTTCAAAAACATACCGCTCGACCGTATCTAACTGACCGACAGGTATCCCGACAATCTCTTTGCTCTTGTCATCAACACCCAGCAAAAAGACTCCGTCGCCGGTGTTTGCAATGGCGGCTATCTCATCGGAAAGGTCATTGCGCGAAGGGCCGGCAATTTTATCTCCGCGGAAACGTAGGGCCTTAAGCTCCAAGGATCTATCTTCTCCAAGACGTATTTTCTGCAATAGTTCTTCTGTACTGTCAAACATGAGCTCCCTCCAATGCAATGCGGCGATAGCGTTGTTCAAAGGCATTGCTCCCGCCCTCCATAATCGTGCAAATCGTCTGCCGGACCAGGCTCTCCTGAAGGCTGCCTTCACATTCCTTCTGTGTTTTTCCGTTGCCTACAGCAAGAGCAACCAGCAACTCAGCGTCACCGTTGACGACAATGTTAGCGTTATGCGTAACCACGATGACCTGCCGATGGCTTTTGATCTCCCGCAACTGCGTCACGATCAGGTCATAGATCAGGTGGTTGTCCAGATCATCCTCTGGCTGGTCCAGAATCAGCGGCTCATCACCGTAGGAAAGAAGAAAAGCCAGGAGTGCCGCTGTTTTCTGGCCGGGCGAACCCTCATGAATTGACCGAAAATTCTTTCCATCTCCTGTTGGGCTGTATTGAACATCAAGGGAGTCTTCCGGAAACCACAGGTCAAGGCGGTCAATCGCTTCTGGCGGGAGATCGCGGATGTGATTCGCAAAATGTTTGCCCGCCAGTGTTTCCGCATCGTTCAAAGCAATCTTCCTGATTTTGTCCTTGTTGTTTGCAAGGCTCTGTTCGATGTCCTCGGCACTATTACGGTTCCTGTAAAGTTCGCCGAGCAACCCATCGCCACCCGGCTTCCCAATGTCTTTCTCGGAAACTGTTCCTTCTCTTTGAAGCAGTCGGCGAAACTCGGTTTCGACAGTCTCACTGGGGCCGTAAGGAACGACCTGTATTCGGACGTATTGGTTATCACTCAGGACATCAGCGAGGAATTTCCGACGGGATTCGGTCAGTTCCCGGCGAATATCCATCAATCGCTGCAAGCATGCCTCAGCCTGCTCTTTAAGCTCTTTGACCTGTTTTTTACGCTCATCCAGTTCCTTCAGCCGCTGCTCAATGATCTGCCGGCGCTGTACAAACTCGCCGTAAGCCGCAGGATCGCCGGCACCTTCCCGGGCCAGATTCTCTCGCAACTCCTGATAGGCTTGTGAAGCAGCGTCAACGCTCTGTTTCCAGGACGACTCATCCCTGCTTTTCTGCCACTCGGCGACAACTTCATCTGTTTGCGACGCAAACTTTTCAATTGCTTTGCGGATTTCATCCAGACGGTCGTGTACTTTGGCAGCATGCTCGTGCAATTCAGTGTCTGCCGCTGAATCCGGATCGAATGTGGTTTTGTCGAGAAGGTCCGGGACGATTTCTGCCGCGACTTTACGCAACTGCTCTCCTGGTCCGGCCCAGTCTTCTTCCCATGCCTTGATCTCCCGTTTCTGGCGGCTCTGTTTTTGGAAGGTTTTAAGGACATCGGCATGTCTGGCCTGCTCGAAGATGGTCAGTTTCCGTTTCACGTCGTCGAGCTCTCCTCGAAGATGCGGCTCCTCGGCGAAACCAATCTCTATCTCTCTGACCTTGGCACGCAATGAAAGGAATCGGCCCTCCTCCTTCTTCCATCTTTCGGCCCAAGAATGGCGATCCACCTCCGGAGCCTCGTCAATAACCCTAAGCAATGCAAGCGGTGTCTTCGCGATCTGGAATATCTGTTTCTGACTGTAAATCCGCACCGGAAACCGTTGCCGAATGTCGCCTTCTGCGCGGTGCCATTCTCCATTGACTTCTTGCTCAATGGGTTCAGAGTCTGCGGCATGATTCCACTGAACACGAAACCGAGAACCGTTCTTGCGATAAACCACCCTGATAGTAGCATCGTTTTTGAGCAGGCCACCATCTTCTCTGTTGTAAACCCGCGTGTACTTTTCAAACTCTGCTTTCAATTCGTCAGGCAGCTCATTCTCCCGTCGCAGGGCAATGCGAAGGAACTCAACGATGCTTGACTTGCCTGTGCCTCTGCCGCCGATGATGGCATTGAGCCAAGGGTTGAATTCGATAACAAAAGGCTGTGAGCGGCCCAGATAGCATGCTTTCAAAATCTCTATGGATTCCAATACCAGCGGCGCGTGTTCATTCGGGTTGCCCGGCTCCTTATCGGACCGACGCACGGAGAGTGAGCCGTCCAGGAGAGCCAACCGCAATCCATTGAAGCTGGGTGATCCCATCTTGACCCAGGTAAAATGGCTGCCGGGATACTTTTGCCCTGCATTCCCCGCGGGATGGTGAGCGTCCGATCCAAGAACTTCAGTCCAGTTCAGTTTCTTGTCCTTGTAGATTTGTGGCTTCTGAAACGACGGGTCCACTACTTCCATGGCGAAGATGGCTTTGCAGCCCAATGCCTGTTGAAATGTCATCCCCGTCACTTTAAAAAGCCCGTTCTCCTTATCTGCATGGGCTGGAATTGAGATTCCGCCGGCCGAAGCGACTGCATCAACCACCTCGATGAAAGACTTGCGTGTGACCCCATCGCTCTGTCCCGGAGTTCCTTGATACTCCACCGCACCGCGAAGGGCATCAAGGTCCGAAGAAGTTATTTTTGAAGGATCGAAAATTGCGAGCAGATGGATTCCGCCGTTTACTGAGATTTCCATACCTGGAAAAAGATGAAGCACAGAGTAGTCCGGATGGCTATCCGCTCTCAACTCCTCCAGAGCTTCCTTCAGTTGGTCAATCCATGCTCCTGTGTTGTGATCGGTTACCGCTACACAATCCACACCCTCACGCATATAATCCAGAATCCACTCTTTTGGTGTGCGCTTTTTCAGCTCTTCCCGGTTCTGTCCCTTTCCGTAATCTTCTTCAGACTTAGGAGTGTGTGTATGGAAGTCAAACTTCCACCACCGCGCCCCGTTCCATTTCCAAGATGCCATTATGTGTCTCCTGTTCGCTTGAATTTATTTTGATATCCGGCGTTTCGGCGTTTCGGCGTTTCGGCGTTTCGGCGTTTCGGCGTTTCGGCAGGCTCAACGACCGGTTCTCAACGACCGGTTCGGCCCGGCCCGCTCCCTGAAGCTCTGTCGAAGGGGTCCCTGAGCTTGTCGAAGGTGTCCCTGAAGCTCTGTCGAAGGGGTCCCTGAGCTTGTCGAAGGTGTCCCTGAGCTTGTCGAAGGTGTCCCTGAGCTTGTCGAAGGTGTCCCTGAGCTTGTCGAAGGGGGTCCCTGAGCTTGTCGAAGGTGTCCCTGAGCTTGTCGAAATAAATCATCAAGAAACTCAGAACCCGGATCCGTTCCTGTTACAAGAAGATGATC
>JAOZRQ010000518.1 GCA_029940115.1 Desulfobacterales bacterium | reverse complement strand
CGCCGGATTGACAAATCCGGCGGCTCGGATTTGCCAATCCGAGCCGAGCGACGGGGTATGAACTTGCAAAGTGGTGTCCTTTCAAGTCCGTACCCCTTCATGCTCCCGCCGGATTGACAAATCCGGCGGCTCGGATTTGCCAATCCGAGCCGAGCGACGGGTAGGTTCTCCATCAAGCATCCGGGAGCCGAGAGCCCTATCCATTGATCGCCCCGTATTCCATCTTCAAGACCCTGTCCGCCGCATGAAAATAATGGTCATCATGGGTAACTGCGATGATCGTCTTCCCCTGCCTTTTAAACTGGGGCAACAACTCCATGTAAAAATATTCCCGGAATTCCGGATCTTGGCCGGCAGCCCATTCGTCAAAAACATAAATCGGCCGGTCTTCAAGACGCGCGACAATCAAAGCCAGTCTCTTCCGCTGACCCGTTGACAAATCCAAGGTGTCAAATTTCCCTGATGAACACGTCACTTTCTCCTGCAACTTCATCTGCTCAATCAGGTTGCTGACCTGTGCGTCACCGACATCTCTCATTCCGTACAGGCGGTCAAACAGGTGAAAATCAGTGAAGATGGCTGAAAACAGGTACCGGTGTTCCGCCATGGCAATCTTTGACCCGTCCATCTCAACTCTGCCGGATGCCGGATGATAGAGACCCGTGATGACTTTCAGCAAAGTTGACTTCCCGCTGCCGTTGCCACCGGTGACAAAGAGGATTTCCCCTCTGTTTATGCTCATGTTGATGGGACCGATGGAGAATTCCTTGTCTCCTTCCTCATCATAATAGTGGAATCTGATTTTCGAATATCCAATTTTGCGAAAATCATGTTTCCTTCTGTCGGAAACGACTTCTTCAATATCCAGTTCCTCAAGTTGCTCCTCCAGCATGATGATCCGTTTAAACGCCATGTCTGCCTGAGATATGGAGGGCAACGGCCCTATCACATGAAAAATCGGCAGGAACAGAATCACATTGACCGACATGATGGCCATATCCGATGCGACATACTCCGTGACTGGCAAAATGAACACCATAAGAAATATCAGGAGATTCCAGATGACCATCATTGCAATATCCGTATTGATGAATCTGTTCTCCACGTCAATCATTGCGTCTCTCATCTCGCCGGCCAGAGGTTTCAAGCGGGTATGAAAAAAGTCGTCACTTTTTTCATCATTGATCCTGAGTTCTTTGAATCCATAGATCAGCTGGTCAAAAAATTCAAACAGAAGTGTTCCCTTCTCTCTTGCGTTCAGGAATTGCTGCTTGATTTCCTTCTGTTGCTGAACATAAGCGAGAATTCCGCAAAATATGGCCAATGCCATCAGCAGGGAGGCAACGGGAGAGAGAAAGAACAGATATGTCAGGCCTCCGACAATGACGACCGAATCCCTGAGAATCCCCCATAAGATGGGGATGATCTCAGCGATGTATTCGGTATCCGATGAAATGCAATCGATGAGGGCATACTCTCCAATCTCCTCATATGATTCCAGTTCCGCGTTCCGAACACTTTCGACGATTCTTTCCCGAATGTCGGTGGTCATCCTTTCGGCATGCACAATGATCATCCTTTCTGAGTAATTGGTTGAAAAAATATATAGCAGCAAAAGGATGAGGAAGATATAAAAAAATCTCTCTTTGGAGGTGCCATCCAAGAGAACCGCGTTGATGACCACTATGAGCAGGATCTCACTCACTGACGATACAATCGTCATGAAGATCAGCCCTTTCTGAGCCCCTGTGTTTTCCTCTTTCAACTTGTTGATGATGTTCCACATGTGAATTAACCTGTGACCACCCTGCCGTATTCCATTCTGACAATTCTGTCAGCCGTGTGAAAGTGGCGGTCATCATGGCTGACAACGACCATTGTTTTTCCCTTGGATTTGAATCTCTTGAGCAATTCTTCGTAAAAAAACTTTCTGAAACCCGGATCCTGATCAGCAGCCCATTCGTCAAACATATATACGGGCTTATCCTCCAAAAGAGCGATAATCAGCGCGAGCCGCTTCTCCTGTCCTGTTGACAGATCCAGTGTGCTGAAGCGGTTCTCCCGCCACCGGACAAGGTGGTCCAGCTCCATCACGCGAAGAAGCCTGTTCACCGTGCGCGCATCAATGTCATCCTTTCCGTAAATTCTGTCAAACAGGTGAGAATCTGTGAACACCGCGGCAAAAAGATTGCGATGTTCTGTCATTCTCACTGGTCGGCCGTCTATTTTGAACTTTCCCGAATGAGGCGGATACAAGCCGGTCAGCAACTTCATGAGTGTTGACTTTCCGCTGCCGTTGCCCCCTGTGACAAACAAGACTTCCCCCGCGTTCACCGTCAGATCAATCGGTCCCACGGAGAATGTCGTTTCGCCATCCTCATCCGTATAATTGAACCGGATGTCTTCCATCTGAATTTCAGAAAACTTTTCAGGTGTCATGTCACCTTTATGGACGAACTCATCAATGTCAGGGGAGAAGCACAATTGTTCCTCCAGATTCTGGAGACGCTCTTTCGCCATTTTGTTCCATTCCATGGCAGGGATGCTGTCCAGTATCATATCCAGGAATTCCTGCAAGAATACTGCGATGGCGACGATTTTCACCCGGGCCAGCGTGGGGATTCCAGAATCAAAAAAAACAATATACCCGAGAAAAAGAAAAAAGAGCACCTCTCCCAACACTTCACATATGACAAACCGGCATTCGATGTCAATCCTGATCTTTTCAATCATCCTTGAAATCGGTCTCAGATAATTGTGAAACAGATCCTCCTCTTTTTCATGATTGAATTTGAGTTCTGTGAAGCCCTCCAAGACATGCTCAAAACAGCCAAACAGATCGTTCTCCTCATCACTCAGTTTACGCAGATCTGTGACCAGCACCTTCTGCATGTATCTGATGGCACCAATCATCCCAGCGGAGACCAGAAGGATGGCGGGAAGAACTTCGCCGCAAATCCAGATGAGATAGATCGCACCGAAGATAAGCGTCATTGCGCCCTGGATCATTCTGGCCCTTGACAAACCGGCTCCTGACATGCGTATGGCACCTGTGGTGATGGTTGTGTAAATCTGGGACCGGCTGACTTTTTCAACTTGTTGCAACTCCGCTTGGCGGTACTGATTGGCGACATTTACGCGGACTTGTTCCACATTCCTCTCCGTAAAATCCACTTGCCACCTGAGCGCTGTTCGTCTGGCGAAAACAGAGACGGCAACAGCGATGAGGAAATAGATGAGATGTGGAAGATCGAATATTCCCAGATACACATGGCCCAATGACTTGCTGACAATGGAGATGGACAATCCGGCCAGAAGTCCGGAGCCGACCAACATGAGTGAGATGAGTAACGGGTTCTTTTTCATTTTCAGCGATGACCCGATGAATCGGGTTTCAGAGTTTCAGAACTCAAGTTTCACATTCTTGGTTCTAACGGATTTTGTGGTTGCATGTGATTTCAGACAGTCACGATCCTGCAATGCCAGCCTGGGGGACAGCCTGCCTTGGGACGGGAGGGACAACCCCCACAAGCCGCGGATGGACGCGGATGAGCCCCGGCACAGGCCATCCGCGTTCATCCGCGTTCATCTGCGGATCACAATTCCCAGCCCGTGTCGGAGACCACAAAAACCGTTGGAATCAGTCACATTCAATCCCGAAATGCTCGCATGAAGACCCGAACCGTTCCCGTATCATCTCGGTGTCCAATCCGAACATCTCCAAGGAATAATGATGTTTGCCATGCTTGTGTTGCGGGTTTTCATCCAAGTGATCCCGCATGCGTCTGACAGCCTCATCAGAGAGAGCCATGCCAAAGGCGTCATAGACGCGCCTGACCGTTTGAATCGGGTCTGCGACAAGGTCCTCATAGTAAACGTCACAAAATCTCACATCGGTATCGCCGTGCGATTCCACCGCCAAACGAGCCTCCATTCCGTGTCTGAGAGACGCTGCCAAGCTGTCAGCGGTCATTTCGCCAATGGCCTCCGGGTTGATGTCATCATGGTAGGCCGTCTGTATGGACTGGGTCAGACTTCCCATTGACGGCAAAACTTTCAGCGGATTCCGATGGGTTTGGATGATATGGGCATCCGGATATGTCTGTAGGAGCCATTTCAACCCGGTGAGATGAAACGGGGACTTCAACACCCAGCGATCCGCGGCATATTTCGACTGGAGCAGTTGCAATTGCAACTTGTGAAACTTGTAAACCAGAGCCAGATCAGGCTCGAGAGGCCGCGTCTCACGAGGTTGCGTCTTGAGTCGCATGGTGAGATGGGGGCCTGCGAACGCATTGGCCATGAGAAATATGCACTCATCCGGCAAACAGGCATCCAGATCGTGACGCTGTTTCAGGGCAGGCATTGCATAATCATCAAGCAGTTTATACGCGTTGCATTCCCGGATGCGGCGGTCTGTCTGGTATGTAGCCCGCTCGGGGGGAGGAACCGGATCTGTCATCTCCCACAGTTGCGGGGTGCGGTTTGCGGGATCCTGTGCAAGCAGTCGGTGAAGCAACGTCGTGCCGGTTCTGGGCAATCCAATGATAAACACAGGCTTGCAAATCTCCTGTTGGAGAACTTCCGGATGATCCGTGACATATTTCTGAATTTGGAGTCTGTTCATTAGGATATCAAGGATATCCCCGTTCCAGGCATACCGGCCAAACAGCGTGAGTGGAGACGGTTCTTCTCTTAAAGCTTCACAGATATTGTCCAATCGCTCACGGAAATCGCCCTCCCCCAAGTCATGCAGACCGGTCTTTTTCCGCGCCTTTTTTATCAGCTTCTCACTCTCCGGCATCATCACGGGTCCAAAAATCCGGTCCAACAGATAAAGTATGCGGTCTGCCATTGCCAACAACTTTGGTTTGTGTCGTCTGACCTTTTTGGACAGCGTTCTCTCCTGCATTTGGTTCTCCCATGCAAATCAGTTTAAAGAGTTTAAAGAGTTTGTGAGTTTGTGAGTTTGTGAGTTTGTGAGTTTGTGAGTTTCTGAGTTTCTGAGTTTCTGAGTTTGTGAGTTTGTGAGTTT
>JAOZRQ010000068.1:2056-18003 GCA_029940115.1 Desulfobacterales bacterium | reverse complement strand
GGCTTCTCATTGCTTTGAGCCTCCACTTCCTCAAGCCGGGAAGCCGGGTTTTTTGCGACGCCGACAACTGACTTCCTGCCTTCGCAGGAATGACTGTGTCGCACCGCCTGAAGGCGGAACTACAAACTGGCTTCTCATTGCTTTGAGCCTCCACTTCCTCAAGCTGGCAGAATTCGCATGTCAGTGTCTTCCCGATGGTGAACACTCCCATTTGCAGCCCGATGGCCAATTGAAAAGATGTCACTCGACATGCCGACGAGGATGCCTGTACCATGAGGGACATCGAATGTCAACAACTTTCTTTCCAGAAAACGACACTTTGTTTGACATTTCGAGCTTTCCCTGATACCAGAGGATTTCAGGGGCGCAAAAAAGGCTGCTCAGTGTATTGGGTCAAAAGACAATGGATCTTGAACCGCCGAAAGCCGAAAGGCAATGAGACCGCCATTTTTGCACTCCCTTTGTTGAGCTCCCACAAACGCTTGACGGGACAATGGATGGACAAATCATGCAATCCTTTAATCAGACGAATCCTGGTTCAGACAGGAGGGGACAAAGGTTGCCCCCCAAAGAGACCCGGCTTCGCGTCAAGGGTCATTGGCGATCAAGTCGCACCAAGGTGGAACTGTCGGAGAAGCCGGGTTTTGTCCGCCTCAGACAATGGATGGACAAATCATGGCAATCCTTTAATCGGACGAATCCTGGTTCAGACAAGAGGGGACAAAAGTTGCCCCCAAAGAAACCCGGCTTCGCGTCAAAGGTCATTGACGATCAAATCGCACCAAAGTGGACCTTAACCCTTAACCCTTAACCCTTAACCCTGTCTTTAATTACATAGGAGCAACAAACCGTGGAGACCATTCTGATCATTGATGATGACGACCAGTTGCGGAAAAGTTTCGAGAAACTGCTGACGGAGGAGGGATACCGCATAAAAACAGCGGCATCTGGTGAGGCAGGTCTGAACATGACAGAAGCGGAAATGCCGGACTTGGTTGTTCTTGACATGCGCCTGCCGGGGATGAACGGACTGGAAACATTTCAGGCGGTTCAGGCAATTGAACCGAAGCTGCCGGTAATCATCATAACCGCCTACGGCACCACAGAAACCGCCATCGAAGCCATCAAGCGGGGCGCGTTCGACTACATCCTCAAGCCCTTTGACATTCCCGAGATGCTGGCCTTGATCAGCAAAGCCTTGGAAGCAGGCCGCCTCATGCGTTCTCCCATAGACATGGACGCGTCCCCGCATGAGGCGTTCAGGGAGGCGATCATCGGCCGGAGCGCTCCCATGCAGGAGGTTTACAAATCCATCGGGCGAGTCTCTTCCACCGATGCGACCGTGCTCATCCGGGGTGAATCCGGCACAGGAAAGGAACTGGCCGCGCGGGCGGTCTATCAGCACAGCCTCCGGGCAGACAAGCCGTTTCTCGTGATCAACTGCGTGGCCATTCCTGAAACCCTGCTGGAAAGCGAGCTCTTCGGCTATGAAAAAGGCGCGTTCACCGGCGCGGCCCACCGCCGTGTGGGAAAAATCGAACAGGCCCACGGCGGAACGGTTTTCCTTGATGAAATCGGGGACATGCCGTTCAGCCTTCAGTCCAAGATACTGAGACTGCTTCAGGAAAAAAACATTGAACGTCTCGGCGGACGTGAGACCATTTCCTTGGATGTGCGGATTATCGCGGCTACCAACCGGGACTTGGAGGCGGCCATCGGAGAGGGACGATTCCGGGAGGATCTCTATTATCGTCTCAAGGTGGTCACCATCCGGCTTCCGTCCCTTCGCGAACGTCCGGAGGATATCCCGCTGCTCACAGCGTATTTCCTTTTCCGCCATGCAACCGAGGGAAATACAGTCAATCCCGGGATCGCCCGTTCGGCAGAAAAGCTGCTCGCCGAACATTCCTGGCCCGGGAATGTCCGGGAGCTTTCCAACGTGATTCAGAAGACCCTGATATTCAACCGCGGCGCGCCGATCACCCCTGATGACATCACCCATGCACTCAGCGAGAAAGAGCAGGTGAGAGAAGAGGATAAGCACTCGACCGATGAGGCGCTGCGCCAATTTGTCCGCCATGAACTGACCCGGAATCCCCGGAAAAACCTGTTCGACGCGTGTATGGACCGTCTTGCCAGCATCCTCATCAGCGAAGCCCTCAGCCTCACTGGCGGAAACCGATCCCGGGCAGCGACCCTGCTGGGCCTTTCCCGCCCCACCCTGCATTCCAAGATTGAAAAGTACAAGCTCAGAATGGAAACGTCTGTCAAAGAAGAGCGGACTTCAGAAAGTTCATAGTACATCACTTTTTAAATTCGTACCCCCCTTGATCGGCTCGGATTGCCGCCGGATTTGTCAATCCGGCGGGAGCATGAAGGGGTACGAACTTAAAAAGTGATGTAGTAGTGCAGCAATTCATAAATTCGTCATCCCCTTCCGCTCCCAAACCAGCGGCAATCCGAGCCGATCAAGGGGATGAATTTACAAATCAATGTAATAGTTGCACAACAACTCGGATTTGGCAACAACAACCAACGAGCAACAAGCAACTGGCAACACCCAATGAGCAACAACCAACAGACCAACAGACCATGCAAATTAAAACAACCCCTTTTCTCATCTCCCTTGCAGCCTTGTCTGCTACCGAACTGACGGCAATGGTGATGATTTCGACGAACATCATGCCACCCATGTTTGCCCTGAGTCTAATACGCGTGGCGGAGATCATTCTCTTTATCCTGATCTTTCAGATGTGGGAGGACGGAGTCGCGGCCCTCGGCTTGGCAAGAGACCAGATCCTCCCGGGGCTCTGGCGGGGGATCCTCTGGTCCGCCGGGTTCGGAGTGATCGTATCGGTCGCATTCGGGATCATTTTCCTCCTCGGCAAGAATCCCTTCAAACTCTTTCATGCCCCGCTTCCCCGGGAGACAGGGGAATTCATCTTCTTTCTGATGTTGCGCGGCCTGATCGGCCCCATCGCGGAGGAGATCTTTTTCCGGGGCATTCTCTATGGCTTTCTGAGGCGATGGGGGGTATTCTTGGCGATCTTCCTGAGCAGCCTGATATTTCTCCTCGCCCATCCGTTCAAAGGCTTTCCCCAGATGATGGGCGGCTTGCTCTTTGCCCTCAGTTATGAGGTGGAAAGGAAGCTCATGGTGCCGATGACCATTCACGTTTTGGGAAACATGGCTATTTTTGGGGTTTCTGTGATCTGTTGAGCTCCTGATTATAACTACAAGGATGGCTTATAAGAAGGGGCTTCGCTTGATTATAACTACAGGGATGGCTTATAAGAAGGGGCTCCGATTGGTTGGAACTACAGGGATGGCTTATAAGAAGGGGCTCCGATTGGTGGAAACTACAGGGATGGTTTATAAGAAGGGGCTCCGCTTGGTGGGAACTACAGGGATGGCTTATAAGAAGGGGTTTCGCTTGATTATAACTACAGGGATGGCTTATAAGAAGGGGCTTCGCTTGATTATAACTACAGGGATGGCTTATAAGAAGGGGCTCCGGGTGATGGGAACTACAAGGATGGCTTGTAAGAAGGGGCTTCGCTTGGTGGGAACTACAGGGATGGCTTATAAGAAGGGGTTTCGATGTCTTTTCTTATAAGCGATCCTTGTAGTTTTTCTTATAAACCATCCTTGTTAGTTATAAGAAGGGGATTTGATTGGTGGTATGTCCGTCTTCATCATTGCCAAAAAACAGCCAACTCAGGGAACATGGTCCGCCAAAACCATGACCCTTTAGACGTTGCGCCAAATCCGTGATTCAGGAAAAAAAGTTGGAAATGTGTGGAAAAGAGATCATCCATATGGTACAAGGATGATCTGAACCGCCTGAAGGCGGAACTACAAACCAAAGGAGAGGAACCATGTCAACCGCATTGAGCTACGCAACGCCGGATGAGGCTCATGAAGATATGGAGGACGAGTTCCATTATGGATTCCGGACCGTCGTGGACGGGGAGAGCGGCGAGAGCCATCAGGTGCCGCTGACACCGGACGACTTTCTGGACCCCGAGGAGGGGGATCATTTCATGCAGGGAACACTACATGAGTTGGAAGTGGATCGGCTGAGGGGAATCTTCCGGTTCCATCTGAGGGACCGTGAGGACGTCACCGTTTACTGCGACCTGAAGATCGAGTGGGGCATCCCCGGCGTGTCGAACCCGGCCCCAGACGTCAGCGTCATCAGGAACGTGACGGACCCGGGCAGGCCGAGGGGGACATTCTCCGTCCCGGACGAGGAGGGCCGCCCCATCTTCGTCCTCGAGGTCGTCTCCCCCCGGTACAGGAGCCAGGACATCAACGACAAGCCGGAGATCTACCGGCGGGCCGGCGTGTTCGAGTACATCATCGTGGACCCGCACCTGTCGGGAGACAAGGTGGCATATGAGGTCACCGGTCACCGGCTGATCGGGAACCGGTACATATCCATCCACCCGGACGACAGGGGGAGGATATACAGCCAGACCACCGACGTCTGGATCGGCCCCACGGAGTCAAAGGACGGGGTCATCGTCGAGGACGGCCAGACTGGTGAGCCGATCCTTCCGGACATGGAGCGGGCTGATGCCGAGGCCGGGCGGGCCGATGCCGAGGCCGGGCGGGCCGATGCCGAGGCGAAAGCCCGCAAGGCCGCCGAGGAGCAAGCCAACATTGAGGCAAAACGGGCCAACGCTGAGGCAAAGCGGGCCAATGCTGAGGCAAAGCGGGCTGACGTTGAGGCAAAGCAGGCCGAGGCTGAGGCGAAAGCCCGCAAAGTTGCCGAGGAGCGGGCCGACGCTGAGGCGAAAGCCCGCAAACTGGCCGATGAGAAAATTGCCGAACTCTCAAGGAGGCTTGAGGAGATCACCGCCCAAGTTCAGCCCAGTTCGTAGTCCCGCCTTTAGGCGGCGCGGGCCCCTAGTAACTACTACAAGGATGGCTTATAAGAAGGGGTTGGCCCCCTGGAACTAGTTGCAAGAAGGGCCCGGCACTTTTGGAACTACAAGGATGGCTTATAAGAAGGGCTTTCGATTGGGGGGAATTATACAAGGAGGCAGGCCGAAGCCAAGCGTTGATGCAGTGCGCTTTAGCGTACTTTCGCTGTCAGCCGGGGGATTGATCCCCCGGCGTCGCTTCTCATAAGCCATCCTTGTAGTTATGAGAAGGGCCGAGCAACGAGGTAACGAGGAATAAACGCCATGGATATGAAGATAGACAACCTTTCAGAAGAACTGGCAAAGGAGACCGAGAGAAAGTGGGACGAATTCCGCACGGCCTCGGATTCAGCAGGGATTTTCCCACTTGATGATCCTGAACGCCTCTCTCTTTTCAAACGGGTGTTCACCTTCAGCGATTTTGTCGCAAAGACCTGCATCCGGCATCCCCAGGTGCCGAATGACCTTATCTTGAGCGGCGATCTCCAGAGAACATATCTTACAGATGAATACGATCATAAGCTCCGGAATCTTCTCTTCCAAGTGGCGGAGGAGGACGCGCTCATCCGCATCCTCCGGGTGTTCCGCCGGCG
The DNA here is from genome assembly GCA_029940115.1 of Desulfobacterales bacterium. Taxonomy (GTDB): domain Bacteria; phylum Desulfobacterota; class Desulfobacteria; order Desulfobacterales; family 4be13; genus JAOZRQ01. The sequence goes on along the minus strand of JAOZRQ010000068.1, from coordinate 12,482 downwards.
TGAGATGCTCCGAATCGCCTGCCGCGACCTCGCCGGTCTCGCCGATCTCTCCGAAACCATGGGCGATCTCTCCGCTTTTGCCGACGCATGTGTCGGACATGCCCTCTCTCTGCTGTATCAATGGCAGTGCGCGACATCAGGCATTCCCTTCGGCAGTGATGGCTCTCCGCAACACCTTGTGGTCATCGCCATGGGCAAACTCGGCGCAGGCGAGCTCAATTTCTCCTCGGACATTGACCTGATCTTCGCATACCCCGAAATCGGTGAGACAACCCCCCTTGCCGCTCACCCCTCACCCCTCGCCCCCCTGAACAACGACGAATTCTTTCTCAAACTCTGCCGGCGTCTGGTAAAGGTGTTGAGCACGAAAACCCCTGAGGGATTTGTATTCAGAGTGGATGTGGGACTCCGGCCCTACGGTGAAAGCGGCCCCCTGGTCATGAGCTTCGACGCGATGGAGAACTATTACCAGAGCCAGGGCAGGGAATGGGAGCGTTACGCCTGGATCAAGGCGAGACCCTCGGCCGGCGACACGGCCGCGGGCCAACGGCTCATCGCCCGCCTGAACCCCTTTGTTTATCGCAAATATCTCGACTTCGGCGCGTTTGAATCGTTGCGAGAGATGAAACAGAAGATTTCCCTTGAAGTCAGACGAAAAGGGATGAAGGCGGATATCAAGCTGGGCCCCGGGGGGATCCGGGAAATAGAGTTCTTCGGACAGATATTCCAACTGATCCGGGGAGGCTTTGTCCGTTCCCTTCAGGAACCGGGCATTCAAAAGGTGTTGCAGACGCTTGCCCGGGAGAACCACATATCGCAAAAGGTATGCAATGAGCTGAACACGGCCTACCTGTTTCTGCGTAACACCGAACACCATCTTCAGGAGTTTTCGGATCAGCAGACCCAGAAACTCCCTCGGGATCCGTTGGGAAAGGAGTGCCTTTCCCGCTCCATGGGCTTTGCCTTCCAAAAGGAGTTTGCCTCACAACTCGGACAGCACATGGAGACCGTTCATCATCATTTCATGAATCTCCTCAAGACAAAGGATTCGGAGAAGCGAGAGGGGAACATCAGGAACGCGTTGCACAGTCTATGGAAAAAACAGGCGGGAGAGGAACACGCGCAACAAGTGCTTGCCCAAGCCGGGTTCGACCCTCCCGGAGAACCCCTGAAACTCCTGAAGGACTTGCGGGATGACTTGGCAAGGACCGAGATCACCCGGGAAGGCCGAGATCGCATAGACCGGTTGATTCCCCTGGTTCTGGAGGAGACTGGCCTCTCCAAACATTCCGGGCTTGCCTTGAACCGTATTATTGACCTGATCCAGAGCATCAAAAAGCGCACCAGCTACATCTCTCTCCTGTTGGAGAACCCCATCGCTCGGACGCATCTGGTCCGGCTTGCCAATGAGAGTTCATGGATACTCACCTATCTGACCCGTCATCCCGTGCTCTTGGACGAATTCCTTGATCCTCAGACGCTCTACGCTCCCCCGAAACGACCTGAACTTGAAGCGAAACTCCGGCACCGGCTGGACCAGATCCCCTCCCAGGATCTGGAGTATCAGATGGATGGATTGCGAACATTCAACCAGATGAACATCTTGCGCGTCGCGGCCGCGGATATCACCGAAGCCCTTCCCCTGATGAAGGTGAGCGATCATCTCTCCGACATCGCGGAGACCATTTTGAACGAAGTGGTTGAACTCGCTTGGAATCACTTGGTTGACATCCACGGAAAACCAGTCTGTCGCCTGAAGGAAGATAGGTTTGACAAAGGATTCGCCATCATCGCATATGGAAAGCTCGGGGGCCTTGAGCTGGGGTATGTCTCGGACCTCGACTTGGTTTTCCTTCACGCAGGGACAAACGAGGAGACCCAAGGGGGGAATCGCCCTATTGAGAGCAACTATTTTTTCGCCCGTCTGGGGCAGCGGGTCATTCACATTTTGACGGCCCGGACCCCTGCCGGCATCCTGTATGAAGCCGACATGAGACTCCGGCCCAGCGGGCGTTCCGGCTCTCTGGTCTGCCACATCGATGCGTTTCAGGCGTATCAGATGGCGGAGGCATGGACATGGGAAAAGCAGGCCCTGATACGGGCGAGATTCGTCAACGGAAACATCCGTCTGGCAAGCCGTTTTGCGGATATTCGGAGGGCCGGGCTGGCCCAGCCGAGGGATCCGGTCACCCTCAGGAAAGAGGTCGTGGAGATGCGGGAACGGATGCGGAAGGAACTCGTCACCCCCGAACCGGACATCTTCGATCTCAAGCAGGATCGGGGCGGGATGGTGGACGTGGAATTTCTGGTGCAATATCTGGTGTTGCTGAAATCCCATGAGCATCCCGAAATCCTCAGATGGACGGACAATGTGCGCCTCATCGGCGTCTTGGCCGAAACGGAGGTGATCGACCGGGTCACCGCGTATTTTCTCAGGAAAGCCTATCTGACCTATCGAACCGTCAGCCACAGACTCAGCCTACAGGACAGAGCCGCAAAGGTCCCTGAAGGCCGATTCCGTCTTCTGCGGGAAAAAGTGGCAGACATCTGGAATGATTTTCTCGGGAATGTCCCGACTTCCCCTTACTGATTATATGGCCTTCAACAAAAAGATTGTCCGGAGTGCCAGACTTGCAGTTTGGCGGAGGCCCGTGCCCCCTCGCCCTGCCGTGAACATTTGTGGGCACGGACATGCCCGTCGCTCATGGGCGTACACATGCATGTGGGCATGTGAGGCGCCCGCAACGGGGAAGGGCAGGCACGGGCTCCCCTAAATCCGTTGTAATCAGCTGATTTCAGGCAGTCACACCCGCCTCCAGAGAGATTTTGCCCTTAACTCAATGGCAGTGACGCGGAGTGTGGGAACGAGATGGCGAGACAAAAAATGATGACAGCTTCAGCATACATAGATGTGGCCATTGCCCTTCCCGTGGAGAACACCTTCACCTATGCGGTCTCGGAGACCCTTTCCCCATTTGTGTCGTCGGGGAAAAGGGTGCTGGTCCCTTTTGGCAGGCGCAGGGTGACAGGATACGTTCTGGGGCCGGCCGAACATACCGACAAGTATGAGATAAAGGTGATCTTGGATGTCCTTGACGATATCCCGATCTTCTCTCCTCCCATGATCCCCTTTTTCAGGTGGATTGCCGACTACTACATCCATCCGATTGGTGAGGTGATCCGGCGCGCGCTTCCCCGAGGGCTGAATCTTTACGATCATCTCACGCTCTCGATCACCGCATCGGGTGAAGATGAACTCTCCCAAGAACGGCTCACCCCTTTGCAACGTGAGATATTGACCCATCTGCAACAGGACCCCTGCCGGATGAAAGCCCTTGGCAAGACATTGGGAAGGGATATCCCGAGTTCCCTGATCCGAATCATGGAGAACAAGGGCTGGTTGGTCAGGAAAAGAGAGATGGAAGGGGGGCGGACACGGCCGAGAACCGAACGCCACGTCGGCATGAAAAACGACATCGAGATACCCCAAGATCTTTCCAAAGCAAAGGCCAAAATCATCCAAATCCTGCATGCCAAAGGCGACCTGTCGGTCAAGGCGCTCGGAAAACATGTCCCCTCCGCTTCCCGGCTCATTAGGCCCCTGGAACAAGCGGGATACATTTCGATCTTTGAGAAAAAGGTTTACCGGGATCCCTTTGGCGAACCGGTCACCCCAGATCATCCGCTCACCCTCACCGAGGAACAGAACGAAGTGGTCTCTCAAATACTCGGTTCCCTGGAAAACGGATTTGCGACCTACCTTCTCGCAGGGGTGACCGGCAGCGGAAAGACCGAAGTCTATATGCAACTGGCCGCGGCGGTCATCAACATGGGGAAATCGGTGCTGGTGCTCGTCCCTGAGATTGCCCTGATCTCCCAGATGGAGAGACGGTTCCGCGCCCGTTTCGGAGAATGCATCGCGGTGCTCCATAGCGGTCTCTCCGCGGGAGAACGCTATGATCAGTGGATGCGTATCCGCAACCATGAGGTGCGCATCGCGATCGGCGCCCGATCCGCCATCTTCGCGCCCTTTTCGGATATCGGGCTGATCATCGTGGATGAGGAGCACGACACGTCCTATAAGCAGGAGAGCGATTTCGCGTATAATGCCAGGGACATGGCGGTGGTCCGGGCCAAGCTTTCCGAGAGCGTCGCCCTGCTCGGTTCCGCCACCCCCTCGCTTCAATCATACCACAACGTGGAGATCAGGAAATTCGTCGAAGTCCGCCTGAACGAGCGGGTTGAGAAACGTTCCCTCCCGGATATCCATCTGGTTGACCTGCGGAAAAGCAGAGATGAGAGAGGTGCCCATCGCTTCATCACCCCCGCGCTTCACGCCGCGATGGGTGAAACCCTGAATAGGGGAGAGCAGTCCCTCATCTTTCTGAATCGCCGGGGATTCGCTGGCTTTCCGCTCTGTGCGGTGTGCGGAGACCCGATCCGCTGTGACAATTGCGATGTCACCCTCACCTTCCATCAGTCGCAAAAGGCATATAAATGCCATTACTGCGGCTTTGCTCTTCCGTCGGGCTCAAGGTGTCCCACCTGTGATTCCCCGAGCATCAAGCTGCTTGGTTTGGGCACGGAAAAGCTGGAATCCGCCATAACGTCCCTTTTCCCGGATGCGAGAGTCGTGAGAATGGACCGGGACACCACCACCAAAAAGGGTTCGATCGTGGCGATTCTGAAGTCTCTCAGGGATCAGGAGGTTGACATCCTTGTGGGGACCCAGATGGTGGCAAAGGGGCATGATTTCCCGAATATCACCCTGGTGGGGATCATCTGTGCGGACCTCTCCCTCTGTCATCCGGATTTCCGTGCTGGGGAACGGACCTTTCAATTGCTGGCCCAAGTCTCCGGAAGGGCTGGTCGAGGGGATGTTCCCGGCCGGGTGATTCTGCAAACCTACAATCCGCAGCATTTCAGCATCGGCGCCGCGGTGGCTCAGGATTTCAAAGCGTTCTACGACAAGGAGATCGCCTTCCGCAGGGCCTTGAGCTATCCGCCCTGTTCGAGGCTGGTTCAACTGAGGATTTCCGGAAGGGACAAGGGAAAGACCCGGGAACTTGCCCAGGAGATCGGCGTGATCTGCTCGGCACTACGGGCCTCGTTTTCCCAGTCCGTTGAGGTTCTGGGGCCTGTGGAATCGCCCATCTCCAAAATCGCAAAACACTACAGGTGGCAGATCCTTCTGAAAGAGACCGCCTCGGGGCCCCTTCACCGGTTCGTCCGTCGCATGATGGCGCAACAGCCGGCCATGTTTCATCAGCGGGACATCAAGGTGGTTGTGGATGTGGATCCGTTTTTCATGTCGTGACAAAAGCCGGGCGACCTTGGGTCAGGGGCGTATTTACAAGTTGGGGGAGTCCCAAGACAGCCCGGCAATGAATTGCCGGGCTATTCTCACAAGTCCCCCCGGGACAATTCCCTACCCTGCCCGGGCACGGGCAAAGTGTCAGCGGACAAATGAAGAATGCCGAAAATCCCATGGATTCCTGCTTGTGCAGGAATGACAGGGAAAAAACTTGATTTATCGAAAATTCAGAGGATTCTGCTTTCGCAGGAATGACAGGGAATGAGGAGGTGCAAAATGAGAGGATTCCTGCTAGTGCAGGAATGACAGGGAAAAAACTTGATTTATCGAAAATTCGGAGGATTCCTGCTTTCGCAGGAATGACAGGGAATAAGGAGGTGCAAAATGTTTACAAGATTTTTCGTAATGGTGGCCTTGTTTGTCACAACATGCATGCCTGTCTGTGCAAAGGAGCTGGTCATCGCGGTTTCGGATGACATCCCGCCCTTTGTCATGGACAAGGGGAAAGGGGGCCTGGAGATAGAGATCATCCGGGAGGCGCTGGGGCAGAAGGGACACACCTTCAATGCTCGTACAAGCGTTTGCAGATCGCGGTCACCAAGATGGGGCTGGACGCGGGTGCCGCTGTCCGGAAGACAACAGATGACGGGACGTATTATTCGGACAACTTTGTCGGGTTCAGAAATTTTGCCATCACCAAGAAGAAATCAGGGATCATTCTGAAAAAGATCGCCGATTTGAAGGGAAAGAGCATCTTGGCATGGCAGAATGCGTACAGGGACGATTTTCCAATGGCAGACCAAACAGCTCTCAAATCAGGTGGACGCCACCGAGGGGATCGTTTATCACAAGATATTTTCAGAGAAGACCGAGTTTCAGGTCAACTTCAAGGAGCGGCAGATAAGGGATGACTTTAATGAAGGGTTGAAGCATATCCGGGAGAAGGGGATCTATCAGCAGATTTTTGACAAGTGAGGTTTCGGGTTCGGGTTATGGTGGGCTGATGAAAATCCCCGTTTTCAAGGCGGTCCTCCGACCGCCATCCGACCCAAGACTGTTCCGCCATGCCGGGTCTCCGGATGGGACGGGCGGCCTTCATCCGGGACAGGACGGGATCGTGAAGATTCAAGCTGCCAGAAATCTGTGTACAGGACAAAAAAATGATTGGGGAAAAGAAACCCGGCTTTTTCTTGCAGTTGGAAGGTCGGCCGTTTGGGAAAAAGCCGGGTTTCTCGCCCATTCCCAATTTTTTGTCCTGTGCACAGGCCAGAAATGTCAAACATGTTGACAATCCAAATCAAATCCAGTAAACAATAAAAGTTTTGGGCATCCTTCACAGAAATTGAAAAGTAGTTCACACTTTTTCTGACCTGTGGAACAATTTTGCAAAATTGTTCCACAGCAAAGTGTAAACTGACAAATGAAAGATGCTGATTTTTTAAATCTCAATCCTGTGTACAGGACAAAAAAAGTGAATGGGAAAAGAAACCCGGCTTTTCTGACGGTTTGGAAATCTGCCCGTTTGGGAAAAAGCCGGGTTTCTTGCCACCACAATTTTTTGTCCTGTACACAGATCTCGATCATCAAGTTTTTTTTTCTGTCATTCCTGCGTTCGCAGGAATGACAGGCTTTTTGACCGAATCGGGTCAGAAACTTGATCATCGAGTAAATGTAACTTTTATGGAAGCCATACTTTCGCATTTTGACCCACTGGATGCGCGGCAACTTGTTGATATCATTGAATCTGGCCATCTTGACGCCTGATTCCGAAATCCGAGTATAATCAATGGGTTACAAAAAAGTGCAACAGTATGGTGGAAGGAGGAAACAAAGAGATGAACTGGTTTGCAAACTTCTTGGGGAGTTCCATCGGGAAGAAGTTGCTGATGGCCATCACCGGCCTCAGCTTCTGCGGATTCCTGGTGGTTCATCTCGCCGGCAATCTCACCTTGTACGGCGGGAGCGATTTTTTCAACGCGTATGTGGAACATCTTCATTCTTACGGACCGCTCATCAATGTGGCGGAACTGGTTCTGCTGACATTGGCCCTTGTCCATGTATTCATCGGCATCATCCTGTTCTTTCAAAACCTGAACGCGAGGCCACAACGGTATGCGGTGAACAGGAGCGCGGGAGGGAGGACCATCGGGTCCCAGACCATGCCATATACCGGCCTGATCATGCTGGCGTTCATCATTTTTCACCTGATGGATTTTCATTTTGTGGATCATGAAGCCCGGACTGTTTACCAAATCGTATCCGATTCCCTGACCCAGCGCGGGTATGTGTTCATTTACATTGTCGCAGTGCTCATTGTGGCCATTCATGTCAGCCACGGATTCTGGAGCGCGTTCCAGACCATCGGTGCCAATCATCCCAAATACATGCCTTTCATCAAAGGCGTGGGCATCGCATTCAGCATCGTCATTGCAATCGGTTTCGGATTTATTCCGATTTACCTGTTTACCGGATAAGTACCTGGCCAGAAATTTTCAGGTGCAGTGGATTCCGGTCGGGGCTGAAAAAAAATCCCTTTTTTTCAGCCCCGCCTGGAATGACAAGTCCGTCTTTAACAACTGAACAGTGAGCTGACAATATGGATACAATACGCCGTATCCCGTGGGATGACTTTCCGCAGGCATGGATACACGCCAGCGAATCGACCGTCAAAAAACATCCCGCATATATTATGGCCAAGGCTGGTGATCCTGATGCGGCATTTCGGTTGGTTGATGACTTGATATCAGTTGCCCTGATACTGAAGTGAGAATTCATCAAATGATGGAAGAAGGTTTTGAGTTAGTTGGCGGTCCGTCTGCAATCGAAATTATTGCTGTTAATTTATCTGTTCGGGAACGTGACAAATTGAAAACCCGGTTTGGCGGCCATCGCCGGAGAAAACTTAAAGGCGTTGCCAGAGTCCGATTCCCTGACGGAAATATCTATAAAGCAGAAGTTCACTGGTATGAGGCACACGGAGTCGGATGTCGGAAAATGAAAGTCAAACGTATTTTGGAATGAGGATAAGCATGAAATTTGCTATCTGCATATTGAGCGAAGGTTATGACGACCTGGAAAGTTTGAAGGTCTATCGTATTCTGCCGGATGAGAAAGCAGGAAGGGCCGGCTGTCTGCGTGTTATTGACGAATCAGGCGAAGATTATCTTTATCCTACAGACAAATTTGTTGTTGCGGAGTTTCCAGGTGAAATACAGGCAAGATTATCAGAATCAATCGGTATGGCAGCTTATGCCGGACGGGGTTTGCAAGCCCGTCCGTAACATTTCTTTATGCCCCCTTTATGCCACCATGTCATTCAAATATTGTCGGGCATACGGGCGCTGACGGCTTTTCTCGCCTTGCCCGCCAGGCCGAGTTCAACGGGCCCGTGGACCATGGTGAAATTTATCTGCTTGTTGATGATTTCGTCGGTCAGGGCGGAACACTTGCAAATCTGCGGTCACATGTCATATTGGCTGGCGGCCGGGTTATCGGAGCGACTGTCCTGACAGGCAAATCGTACTCCGCGCATCAGAGAAGCTGTCGAACTTTGTATTGGAGGAGAATAATGAATCCTGAACAAAAGAAAATATTTAAATCCATGATGCCTGAACAGAAACTCCGGGTTGCTATGAATCTTTATCATTCAGCAAAAAAGCTGAAAGCGGCTGCATTAAAACAACAGCACCCGGGTTTGAAAGAGGAGCAGATTGAACAGAAAGTTCGGGAGATTTTTCTTTATGCCAGAACATAACGTTTTCATCAGCCGTCTAAACAAACTGGGTGTCCATTATATGATAACCGGATCCGTGGCAAGCATGATTTACGGAGAACCCCGGCTGACTCATGATATTGATTTGGTGATTGAATTGAATCAGGACGATATTGAAAGATTTGCAGAAGCGTTTCCCATCGAAGAATTTTATTGTCCGCCTCCTGAAGTCATTGCCCTTGAAGCTGGGCGTCGCTATCGGGGACATTTTAATCTGATTCATCATGAAACCGCTTTCAAGGCAGATGTTTATCTTTCAGGGAGGGATTCCGAAATATTTTACAGCTTTTTTTCGTGGATTACAGAAAGATTTTACAAACTTCCTTGGGAATATTTTACAACATCGCGGTTTGCAACGCTTGCTTGTGTCGGAGTTCCCGCGGTGCCAGCTTGAACCGCGGATTGCCACTGATTACACGGATTACGCTGACTTTTCCGGATTTTCGCTTCGGACTTTCTGCTGGCGTCAAGTGCTCATGCCACATCGCGACAGTCTTCACCAAAAAGAACGAAACCGCCATTTTTTGCACTCCCTAGTTGAATTCCCCATGAGCACCCGACGCCAGCAGAAGTCCGAAGCGAAAACTCGGAAAGAATCAGCGTGATCCGTGTAATCAGTGGCAATCCGTGGTTCGAGCTGGCACCGCGGGAGCAGGCGTTTAACGCGCCGACGTAAGATATTTCCGTATTTGTGGGCGGTTTCCGCCCGAAAAACGTAAAATGTCAGTGTAATTCTCCGCAATCGCCAAATGAGGGTGCAAGGCCGATTTCCGTAAGGCCGAGCCCCTGTAAAATATTTCGGTGATTTCCCCCAAAAAGCCGTAAAATATTTCGGAGACAATACCAGAGGGTAAAATGACTCCCTCTGAATACTCCCTTCACCCCATTGACGGAATCTTACAGAAGAAGTAATTTATGTGCCGAAGTTCGGGCGAAAACCAATTCCCCGGCTGAAAGCGAAAGTACGCCCGGCATGTAAGCTGGCTTCAGCCTGCTTTCGCTTTCAGCCTCGGAATTGATTCCGAGGCTTTTTGTGACAGAGTGGATTTTGCCCCCTCAGAGGGTAAAAAGACTCCATCTGAATACTGCCTTCACCCCATTGACGGAATCTTGCAGAAGAAGTAATTTATGTGCCGAAGTTCGGGCGAAAACCAATTCCCCGGCTAAAAGCGAAAGTACGCCCGGCATGTAAGCTGGCTTTAGCCTGCTTTCGCTTTCAGCCTCGGAATTGATTCCGAGGCTTTCACTGGGGTTTGTGGATAACTACTTAAGGATGGTTTATAAGAAGGACGCTCGTCTTGTGATGCAGGGGCGGAGCTGTCTTTGTGGAAAAGCCGGGG
>JAOZRQ010000068.1:0-1956 GCA_029940115.1 Desulfobacterales bacterium | reverse complement strand
AAGGACGCTCGTCTTGTGATGCAGGGGCGGAGCTGTCTTTGTGGAAAAGCCGGGGGATCAATCCCCCGGCTGACAGCGTAGCTGGCACAAAGCCGGGGGATCAATCCCCCGGCTGATAGCGCAAGTACGCTAAAGCGCACTGTCACGTCAGCTGGCTTCAGCCTGCTTTCGCTTTCAGCCTCGGAATTGATTCCGAGGCTTTCATGGCAGCCGGCACAAAGCCGGGGGATCAATCCCCCGGCTGATAGCGCAAGTACGCTAAAGCGCACTGTCACGTCAGCTGGCTTCAGCCTGCTTTCGCTTTCAGCCTCGGAATTGATTCCGAGGCTTTCATGGCAGCCGGCACAAAGCCGGGGGATCAATCCCCCGGCTGATAGCGAAAGTACGCTAAAGCGCACTCAATTCTTTTGTCCCGTAGGGACATCTGAAAATAGCCCGGCAATTCATTGCCGGGAAAGAATTCACCCCCATTTTTTGTCCCGTAGGGACATCTGAGAATAGCCCGGCAATTCATTGCCGGGAAAGAATTCACCCCCATTTTTGAGTCCCGTAGGGACATCTGAGAATAGCCCGGCAATTCATTGCCGGGAAAGAATTCACCCCCATTTTTGAGTCCCGCAGGGACGACTGAGGGAAGAATGCCCGACTTGAAGGTGGAAAATATCTACCTTTGAATACACTTTCCGCCCCATTGACGGGTCTTCACAAAAGCATTAGGTTAGTTCTCGAACTTCAGAAAAATTTCAGGAAGTTCACCATGTAATTCAGAGGGCGGAGCCATGTCCGCAGAAGGGTTTGAAATGAAGAATATTTTGGTTGTAGGAGGAGCAGGCTATATCGGCTCTCATATGTGCAAATATCTGGCTAAAAACGGCTATCACCCCATCGTTCTTGATAATCTGGTTTATGGGCATCGGGAAGCTGTAAAGTGGGGGCATTTTATTGAAGGTTCAATGGATGATTCCGAATTGCTGAGACAGGTATTTTCAGAGCATGAGATTTCTGCTGTCATGCACTTTGCAGCGTTCTGCTATGTGGGGGAATCTGTTGAAAAGCCCCTCAGGTATTATCAGAATAATGTTGCCGCCACGATTAAACTGCTTGAGGTGATGCTCGAAAAAAATGTCTCCAATTTCATCTTCTCCTCGTCCTGCGCCACTTACGGAGAGCCTTTTGAGATTCCCATGACAGAGTCGCATCCGCAGCATCCGATCAATCCTTATGGCAGAACCAAGCTTATGGTTGAACAGGTTCTTGATGATTTTGAAGCAGCTTATGGATTGCGCTCTGTCTGCCTTCGCTATTTTAATGCGGCAGGTGCGGATCCGGATGGCGAAATCGGAGAGGACCACAGACCAGAAACGCATCTGTTTCCGCTTGTGCTTCAGACTGCCTTGGGACAGAGAGATGTCATACAAATTTTCGGGGATGATTACCCTACGAAAGACGGAACCTGCATTCGGGACTATATTCATGTCAATGACTTGGCCCAGGCCCATCTTCTGGCACTGGAAAGGCTTTTGAACGGTTTACCCGGAGGGAAATACAATCTGGGGAATGGCGACGGATATTCTGTCAGAGAGGTCATTGAAGCTGCCCGAAATGTCACCGGGAAAGAGATTCCGTCAAAGGTCTGCGACAGGCGGGCGGGAGACCCGGCGGTGCTGGTTGGCTCAAGTGAGAAAGCTATAGCGGAACTTGGATGGAAGCCTCAGTTTTCGGAACTTCATGCAATTATTAAAACTGCTTGGAGATGGCATGGAGATCATCCTGATGGTTATCAATCTTGAGGGTAGCTTAACGGAAGGTAGGAAATTGTCACCTCTGAATACACAGTGTGCCCCATTGACGCATTTTTTGAAAAGAAGTAATTTCGGGTCTCGAAGTTTGGGTGAGGTTTCGAGAGGGAATTTGGCATGTAATTCAAAGGGCGGAGCTATTTGACCGCTCTGAGGT
>JAOZRQ010000067.1 GCA_029940115.1 Desulfobacterales bacterium | reverse complement strand
GTCGGGAATTGTCCCGGAGGGACTTGTGAGAATAGCCCGGCAATTCATTGCCGGGTCGGGCATGCACAATTTGTCCAGTCCCGTAGGGACGACTGAACTTGTTGAAATGCAATGGGACGTTCCGGTCGTCCCCACGGGACCCGGGGGCTTCTGCCAACTCACCCCGGCAATGCTTCGGCGTGAGCTCAGATTTCGGCGAGCTCAGTCGAGTCGTCGAACGAATTGCCGGGCTATTTTCAGCAGTCCCCACGGGACTCCCCCAACTCATAAATACGCCCACTGATCACTGATTTAAAGGGAGAAAAAAATGAAAAGGCTCTGGCGTCTGATCCCATTCGCGAAGGTGTTCGGGCTGATTTTGTTCGGGCTGGTATGCACCGCATACGGGGAGGCATACAAAAAAGTGCCCCCGAAACTTCAGGCCAAACTCTTTTTAAAACTCCTTGCCTTCAACAATGACATAAACAAAGGGGGGGCGGTCTCCATCTATGTCATCCATTCAACTGAATTTGCGTCTGAGATGAGGGGCGTGATCGGCAATAAGATCGGAAAGTCGGACCTGACAGCGGTTGAGCAGGGAACCGACCTGCCTCTCCAAAAACCCTCAGTCATTTACATCGGCGATGCAGCAAATCTAAATGAGGTCATCACCTACACCCGAGCGAACAACATCCTCAGCATGACAAGCACTCCCGATTTTGTGGCAAAAGGGGTCACGCTGGGTGTCGGGGCCTTTGAAAACAGGCCGAAGATATTGCTCAACGCATCTGCATCAAAAGAGGAGAAGGTGAACTGGAATCCGGTCCTATTCAAGATTTCGACGATTATCAAGAAATGAAGGATTGGGCTTGTTGCTCTCAGGCGGGAGAGTGTTCCCCGGTTTTGCATCCGATCTGATTCAATTTCTCTCTCAACGGTCATCTGTGGTTTGGAACTCAGGCTGTCATCAAGGCAACCTCGTTCTCATACGCCTCTGTCAAATCAGACAGTTCGGACAAGACATGCAGATCCGGTTCTTCCTCATTGAACCGCAACTGATTTCCGAGCCGCCCAAGTATCATGGTCTCGTAATTGAACAGCAGCACAACGTCACCCGGGACTTCCCGCAGCAATGTCATGGTTGTCCGCATAAGAATACGGATCGCTTCTTCATACGCCTCATCGGGACTTATCCGGAATCCTGCAAACACAGAGGGCCGAAAACCGAACTCCTCCTCGGTGACGGATTTTTCAAAGTCATCCTGTCTGTGTGCGTCCACCGTCATTCCAGCTCCCCTCAGCATTCCCCCTTCCCATTCCAGCCCCGAGCTGTGGGCAATCATAAGCAACAACACCTCCGGCTCAATCCCGGCTTCGATTTCCAGGCTGTAGCTTAACGCCATGTCAGACTCCTTTCTCACAGATTTTACGGGAAGAACTGTGTGACCTTCCCATTTCTGATGACGATGATCTCTTTAAGATTGGCTATCGGTCTTCTTTCAAGAACATTGCGTATTTCCTCAAGCCTTATCCCGCTGTCATCAAGATTGAGCACAATACGGTTTGACTGCCCTTCCCGGACTTTGTTGCTGATGGAATTGCGGATCCGGTCCTGGTTGTCATTCATCTGCAAACATGTCCCCTGAAATTCGGCCCCCGCGGCCCCTGTGACCTGGGTGACACGAACAGGAGCGCGTCAGACCAAGAGTAATATGACACCGGATCTCAGGATTGAACGGATATCCGTTTCATCCTCCGATCCGTTGTCATATTCCTAATTGTCATTCATCTGCAAACAGGACAAAAAAATGATTGGGAAAAGAAACCCGGCTTTTTCCTGCAGTTGGGAGGTCCGCCCTTTTGGGAAAAAGCCGGGTTTCTCGCCATTCCCAATTTTTTGTCCTGTACTCAGCTTTTTTCGGGAATCTGTTGAAAAAAATCTTGCCAAAGGTGCTGATTCAATGTATATATGCTTGTTCTGATGTGTGAACTTGGAAACAGGCAACACGGGTATTCTTTTTTCCGGGAACCTGTTGAAAAAAAAATCTTGCCAAAGACGCTGATTCAATGTATATATGCTGGCAGCTTCCACCAGTTCACGTTCCCCGACAACCATCCGATGCAACCATATGAAAACATATGTCCGGACACTTCAGGGGACATATCATGAATGGAGAGACCATGAGAGAAAAGGAGAGCAGCACCCAGAAAGACCACATTGCGATTGTCGGCATGGCGTGCCGGTTCCCCGGCGCCAACAATTGCGATGAATTCTGGGAGAATTTGAAGAACGGCGTGAACTCCATCAGGGAGATACCCCCCGATCGGTGGGACATCGGAAAATATTACTCTCCAGACATCAGCGAGCCGAACAAGAGCGTCTCCAAATGGTGCGGGCTGGTGGAGGGCTTTGACCGGTTCGACCACCGGTTCTTCGGCATCTCCTCCCGAGAGGCCGCCAACATGGATCCGCAACAGCGGATGCTGCTTGAGGAGACGTGGCACTGCATTGAGGACTCCGGAATTTCCCTCAGAAGGCTGCGACAAGGGACATCCTCCGTCTATGTGGGGATATCGACCAGTGACTACATCCAGGTGGCATCCGACCCAGAGGCCCTTGTGGAGGGTTACACCACAACCGGAAACTTCGACTGCGTCGCGGCCAACCGGATTTCCCACCTCCTCGGACTCACGGGCGAGAGCCTCGCCCTCGACACCGGATGCGCCTCGGCCCTGTACGCCATGCGGGAGGCGGGACGGTCCCTGCTGTCGGGGGACTGCGACTACGCGTTTGCGGCGGCCGTGAACGTGGACTGCCATCCGCTGAAGCACATCTCCTACTCCAAGCTGGGGATTTGCAGCCCCCGGGGGCAGTGCCGGACGTTTGACAAGGACGCGGACGGCTTTGTGCCCGGGGAGGGGGTGGGGGTGCTTCTGTTGCAACGGCTGACGGACGCCATCCGGGAGGAGAGCCGCATCCTCGGCATCGTCAAGGGCGCGGCCGTGAGCCATGTGGGAAGCTCCCTCTCCCTCACCGCCCCTCGGGCCCAAGCCCAGTGCGAGGTGATCCTCTCGGCCCATCGGGAGGCGGGATTCGGTCCCAGGACGGTGACATATGTGGAGGCGCACGGAACCGGCACATCCCTGGGGGATCCCATCGAGGTGGAGGGGCTGACCCGGGCATTTGGAAGGCACACGTCAAAAAGAGGCTTCTGCAAGATCGGGTCGGTCAAAACGAACATCGGCCATCTGCAATCCGCGGCCGGCATGCCGGGCGTGATCAAGATCCTGATGATGATGCGACACCGGAAGATCCCGCCGAGCCTGAACTTCGCCACTCCGAATCCGGTCATAGACTTTGATAACTCCCCGTTCGAGGTGGCCACGACCCTCTGCGACTGGGAGCTTGGGGAGGCGGGATGTCCCCTGCGGGCGGGGATCAGCGCCTTCGGTTTCGGCGGAGCCAACGCGCATCTTCTTCTGGAGGAGCCTCCCCACCAGAAACCGATGGACCGGCGCGACACCTGCCAAGGACCTTGGCCATTCCTCCTCTCCGCAAAGTCCGACGGGAGTCTGAGGCGGATGATCGGAGAGTGGCAGGATTTTCTGAGAAATGGGGGATGCCCCGATCACTCCCTTGAAGAGAGTTGCAAGACACTGATGACAGGCCGGGAATCCTTTCCCCACCGCTACGGGTGTCTCGTCTCCGACAAGGCGGCACTGGCGGAGACGCTGAGATGCGCGCCCAAATCCCTTCCCAAACCGGATGACCGCCTGATCTGTCTGCGGATTGGAAAGTTATCAGGGGATGACCCTGCCCGGATCCGCCCATTCTCCCAGCAGAATCCCTTGTTCAGGGAGAACCTGGAAAATTTGGGGAGGCATCTGACGGCCATGGACAAGGATTTGGCCAAAAGATTCCGACAGAACGCGGGTCAGAACTCCCCAACCCTCTGGTCATTTCTCGCAGGCCACGCATATTTGGCGACATTGAAAGATTCAGGCATCTGTCCAGACATCATCGTGGGTGAGAGTGCCGGGACATGGAACAGCCTAGTTCTGGCCGGAGTCATGAGGGCGGAGGATACCATTGCCGTGCTGGCCGGCTACAAGAAGCCAGAGCATATCGAGTTTTCCCGTCCGAACGTCATGCTCCACATCCCCGCGGCCGGCCAGACCATCATGCCTTACCGCATTGACGAATCCTACATCCGCCTGCTCACGGATGATCTCCGAATTCCGGACGACGTGTTCCGACATCATGTCACCAAGGCGAGACTGCTGACTCAGAGCCAGTTCACCTTCGGGAGGTACATGGAGGAGTGGGACGACCTGCTGAGGCCCAAGGGCGTGGAGCCGAGCCGCCTGCTCCGTGACGAGACCCTTCTGTCTCAGCGGGACGGGGCGTCGGAGGGAATGCGCCTCCTGCTGACGCTCGTCATCGCCAGCTCGCTCTCCAGACTCAACAGAAAGTGGGATCTCAGGGAGTCGAAACGGATGGATGATTCCCGGTTTTATGAGATCCTCTCCCTGATATCGGACGGCGTGATGCCGGAGGAGGCCCTCCCGGAGGTTCTCCGAGGGGATCCCTCCGACCTTTCCGCGGTCGCCGACATCATGAACAGACGACAGAACCGGTTGAGCCATGAGGCCCCTTACACACACTTGAAAGGACATCAGAGACTGGACGAGATCGAAGACGTCCGAAGCAGCATTCGTGAGATGGCGGACGCGGAGCCTCAGCATGCGGAGATTCCCGTTCCGCCATCCGAAGCCAGAGACATGGCGGTTCTGGCCATTGGGGAATGCGGCGAGAGTCTCGGGGAGAGGGTTTCGGAGGTCGTGCCGGTGCCCGACATGTCAGAGCGGATGGTCAGGGAGACATTGCTCCGCGTGTGGATGTGGGGCGCGGATGTCCGTTGGGAGAGACGCTTTCCCGAAGGGAGCTTTCAGAGGGTGCCATTGCCCACTTATCCGTTTGAGAGCGTCCGACACTGGATCTCAAAGTCGGAGGCCCCCCTGACGGATCACCATCCCCACAAAAATCGGATGTCGGAACCGGACAGCATGAGCGACGGACAGCACACAGAATGCGGAATCCCGAAACCGGAAGAAGGCGGCAGAGAGCATATCCCGGAAGAAAGGACGGCCCAGTTGTATTATGAAGGCGTGTGGGAAAGATCGGAAATTCCGACTTCCGGAAGATTGCCAAGCGGCAACATCCTGGTCTTTGACACCGACGGCACACTCTCCGAGGGGCTGAGGGCGTGTATCCGGGGGATGGGTTCCGACGATGTCCGGGTTCTCCAAGTCAGACAAGGGGCAGATTATCGGAAGACAGCCGCTGACACTTATGAGATCAGACCCGCCGAGCTGGATGATTATGAAAAAATGATCGGGGATTTGGCCACTCAGGGCACCTTGCCGGACCAAATCATTCATTTCTGGTCCATGGATCGCTTCCGCGCGGATGAGGAGACTCTGAAAAGTCAGCTCAACACCGGCTTTTATTCGGTGTTCTGTCTCACACAGGCGATGATAAGACAGCCCTCCGGCGGGAAGGCCAATCTTTTGTACGCGTACACAGACGACCCGGACGCGGCGCAGCCCCAGTACGCGGCCCTGTCAGGATTTCTGAAAAGCCTCATGTTGGAAAGACCGGGCATCACATCCAAGACGGTCGCGATCAGCGAATGGTTGTCAGTGAGTGATGGGTCATTGGCGGAACTGCTGATCCATGAGCTTTCCGAAGATGCGGAGGGAACGGACATCCGCTATGCAGACGGAGGACGCTCCGTCAGACGGTTGAGGGAGTTCGACCCGGAGGAGCGGACCCGCGGACCTGTGCCGCTGAGAAGGCACGGCACCTATCTGATCACCGGCGGCTTGGGAGGACTCGGCATGATCTTCGCCGAACATCTCGCAGAGACCTATCAGGCAAAACTGGCACTTTGCGGACGATCCGAGCTGACACCCGAAATGGATGACAGATTGAACGCGCTCAGATCAAAAAGGGCCGACGCTATCTATGTCAGGGCCGACGTTTCGCTCCGGGAAGATGCGGAGTCCCTTGTCAGGGAGATTCTGGCCCGTCATGGCGGAATCAACGGCGTCATCCACTGTGCTGGAACAAGCCGCACCGGCTTCATCCGGGAAAAAAACCGGGACGAGGCCGCGCAGATTCTGGCGCCAAAAGTGTTCGGAACAGTGAATCTGGACGCGGCCACGAGGGAGGAGGAACTCGACTTCTTTGTGATGTTCTCCTCCGTATCCGCGGAGACGGAGAGCCTGGGGTTTTCCGACTATGCGTATGCCAACCGATTCATGGACCACTTTGCCGAACTGAGGGAGAACCTGCGGTCCGAGAGGAGACGCCACGGCAAAACCCTCTCCATCGGCTGGCCCCTGTGGCGGGAAGGAGGGATGCAGATTCATGGGCAGACCGAAAGGATGCTCGCCCAAACCTTGGGAATGCGGGCGATGGGGACGGAGAGCGGGGTGAACACGTTTCTCACGGGCCTGACGCTTCCCCAAAGTCATTTCCTCTGCATGACGGGCGACCCTCGGAGGATCAGGGAGGTGATGGCCGGCCGACCCGAGGCGACGGAGAACCTCGGAGACGACCTTGCACCGGATGAGGATGGCCTCCTGAAAACCATCCAGTCCGATCTGACCCACATCGCTTCGGAAGTGTTGAAGATCGGCAAAGACGACATCGACCCGGATGAGAGCCTCGGCGAGCACGGAGCCGACTCGATCACGCTGACAGAACTGACGAACATCGTCAACGGAAAATACGGCCTCGACACACCTCAGGCCATGATCACGCCGGCTGTATTCTTTGAGCACCCCACGATCACCGCCCTCGCCGGCCATCTGCTACGGCGAAACAGAGCTCACCTGATCAGGCATTATGTGAACATTCCAGTCGGCACACGAGAGACAACAGGCAACGAACAACGGACAACACGCAACAGGCAACCAACAACAGGCAACCAACAACGGACAACGCCCAACAGACAACGGACAACGGACAACGGACCACCGACAACGGACCACGCACCCGTCGCCATCATCGGAATGAGCGGCGTCATGCCACAGTCCGCGGACCTGGAGGAATTCTGGCGGCACTTGGAGAACGGGGACGACCTGATCACAGAGATACCCCGGGAGCGATGGGACTGGCGGGCATATGACGGAGACCCCACGAGAGAGGCGGATCGGACCGACGTGAGATGGGGCGGATTTGTCCGGGACATGGACAAGTTCGACGCGTCCTTCTTCGGGATATCCCCGAAGGAGGCGGGGCTGACCGACCCCCAGCAGCGGATATTTCTCGAGACGGCGTGGTCATGCGTCGAGGACGCGGGGATCAATCCTCGGGATCTGGCCGGCACCGAGACCGGCCTCTTTGTCGGCGTGACCTCGTCGGACTACAACGACCTGATCCAAAGATGCGGGGTGGGAAGCGAGGCGCATATGACCACGGGCCTCTCCTGGTGCCTGCTTGCCAACCGGATATCGTACCTGCTCGACCTGCATGGCCCGAGCGAGGCGGTGGACACGGCCTGCTCCGGCTCCTTGGTCGCGATTTGTCGCGGGGTCGAGGCCATCCGGAGCGGCAGATGCCCCCTGGTGATTGCCGGGGGTGTCAACGCTTTGCTGAACCCCTTCAAGCATGTCTCGGCCAGCAAGACCGGCGTCTTGAGCCGGAGCGACGGTAGGTGCAAGACCTTCGACAGCCGGGCCGACGGATATGCCAGGGGGGAGGGGGCCGGGGCCGTCCTGCTCAAGCCCTTGGCTAGGGCCGAGGCCGACGGGGACCCCATTTGCGCCGTGATCCGGGGGATCGCGGTGAACCACGGGGGGCGTGCCAACTCCCTGACCGCGCCCAACGCCAAGGCCCAGGCCGCGCTTCTGGTCAGGGCATATGAGAACGGAGGCGTTGATCCGACCACCGTCGGTTACATGGAGGCCCACGGCACAGGCACGAAGCTGGGTGACCCGGTGGAGACGAACGGCCTGAAAAGGGGATTTGAGGAACTGTGCCGGAGGCAGGGCAGGCCCGCGCCCACGGAGCCACACTGCGGCATCGGAACCGTCAAGACCCACATCGGCCACCTGGAATCCGCGGCAGGCATCGCCGGCCTGCTCAAGACAATCTTGGCCATGCGCCACGGCAAGATTCCCGGCATCCTCCACCTGAGGGAAGTCAACCCGCACATCCGATTGGAGGGGAGCTCGTTTCACATCGTGACCGAGACCCGACAGTGGGAGCGTTTGGCGGATGGGAACGGCACACCGCTTCCCCGGAGGGCCGGCATCAGTTCCTTCGGCTTCGGGGGGACGAACGCGCATCTGGTTCTCGAAGAAGCCTCTGACACAGATCGTCACAACCTCACAGATCCGGAGGAACAACAGATCATCGTACTCTCGGCCAAGACCGAGGCGCGGCTGAGGGCTTACGCGGGGAGGCTGGCCGACTTTCTGAGGCGGGCGATCCCGGAAGGATCGGTCTTTTCAAACGATGGCGATCTGTCCGACATTCTCCGGAATGACCTGATTCGCATCGCGTCCGATATCCTGAAGGTCACCGGAGATGAAATTGACCCGGACCTGGAATTGAGCGAACACGGCTTTGTCCCTGCGACGCTGTCTCTGTTCTCGGAACGCATTTCCAAGAGGTGGGAGACGGAGGTGAAGGCCGACCTCCTCTCCGCACATCCTTCGATCAGCAAACTTTCGGAGCATCTGATCAAGACGCATGGGGAGAGGCTACGCCACAACTCGACAGAAGGGGCCCTCGGGCAGTCGCTCCGCTTGGCCGATATCGCCTACACCCTCCAAATTGGCCGGGAACCGATGCAGGCCCGCTTGGCAACGGTGGTTTCAGATGTCGGCGACCTGATCGGACTGTTGAGCCGGTACCATGAAGGAGAGCCGGCAACCGGAGTATTCTTTTCCGGAATCGTCGGAAAGGCGGGGGACGGCACAAAGCTTCTGGTCTCCGGAAGGAGTGGTGAGATGTTCGTCAAAGCCGCCATGGAGGACAGGGAGCATGACAAGCTGGCGCAACTCTGGGTGTCAGGCATCGACATCGACTGGCGGTTGTTGCACCCCAAAGGCGGCCCCAGACGCATCTCCCTGCCGACCTATCCCTTTGCCAGAGATCGCCACTGGATCCCAACGGACGACTCGACTGAGCTCGCCGAAGTCAACGGACAACGGACAACACTCCACCCGCTGGTGGACCGGAACACCTCGACGATGCGGGAGCAACGCTTCACCACGACCCTCACGGGGGAGGAGTTCTTCCTCTCTGACCATGTTGTTTCCAGTGAACGCACCTTCCCGGGCGTGGCATACATTGAGATGGCGAGGGCCGCGGGGGAGTTCGCCGAAATGGGGGAGATCCGAAGCGTCAGGAATGTGGTCTGGGCCAAGCCGTTGCGCGTGGCGGAAGGCCCCCGGGAAGTTGACATCTGCCTGCGTCCAGATCGGGAGGACGTGGCCTACGAGGTGGTGAGCAGGGGCGAGGACGGAGAGCAGGTCGTCCACGGGCAGGGGAGGCTGGTCGCCAGCGTCCTGAATTCGGAGGAGTCGGAGCGAATCGACATTGAGGGCATAAGGGCGCGATGCCTCGGCAGGATGGACGGCGATGCCTGCTACGCACGGTTCGAGAAGATGGGACTCCGCTACGGCCCCGCGTTTCAGGTGATTCGCGAGATGCGCTTCAATGAGACCGAGGCGCTGTCCCAGTTGGAGCTTCCAGCGCATCTCACCGCCAGATCCGGTGACTTTCTGCTACACCCGAGCTTGGCGGACGGCGCGTTACAGACCATTGCGGGATTCGCCATGAACGGAACCCCTAGTTCCGGGACGCCGTTGCTTCCCTTCTCGCTGGCGGAGACGGAGATCCATGGGAAGTTGCCTGAAACGTGCTACGCTTACGCGACCCCGGAACGGGCAGGGGGGATATCCAAGTTTCTCATCAGACTGACCGACATCGAGGGCCGGGTGCTGGTGCGGATGCGGGACTTCACGGTACGCGAGGTCTTGGCGGACGATTCGCGGTCCCAGATCCTGTATATCCGGCCGGTTTGGGAGGCTGGAAACCTGCCATCCGCTGATCTCCGGGAGGTGTCCGGCCCCCTGCTCGTCTTCGACGCGGATGGGGGACTGGCCCATGCATGCGCCGAACGTCTGACGACATCAAGGGTGATCCTGATCCGGCCTGGGGAGGCATTTTCCGAAGATGTCGGCCGCACCTACGAGATCGATCCCGGCAACGCCGACGACTACCACCTTCTGATGCGTTCCCTTCGCGACAGAGGCATCCTCCCGAGCGATGTCATCTTCAGGGGGGACAGGTTTGGTGGCCCCCCGGCGGGCCCGTCCGGCGACACCCCCCTCCACCGCCTGCTCCGCCTCAGCCAAGCCATCATGGAACAACGGCCAGAAGGGAGGGTGCGTCTGGCATACGTCTATGAGAGGCGGGGCCCGTCCGGTGACCATCCCTATTCGGACGCCATCCATGCCGCGGTGGGTGGGTTTGCGAGGACGATCCGCTTGGAGAATCCGAGATTCGTCTGCAAAACCCTCGGTTTCGGTCCTCTGCCGGCGGACCGCGGGCATCTCACCAACCTGATCATCCGAGAACTCGCCAGCGGGAAGGCCACGGAGGTCCTGCATGAGGACGGGACGCGTCTGGTGAGACAGTTTCAGGATATCCCCCCGGAATCCGTCGAGACCGGGGAGATGCCCCTGGCAGATGGCGGAGTCTGCCTGATCACCGGAGGCCTCGGTGGACTTGGCCTAATTTTTGTGGAACACTTGGCCAAGAATTGGAAGGCGAGGTTGGTGCTGGCCGGCCGTTCGGAACTCCCTCCCGAAAAGGCCGAAAGACTGGACAGGCTCAGAGACGCGGGTGCCGATGTGATGCATGTCCGGGCGGACGTCTCGGATCGTGAGGATGCATTCCGCCTAGTCAGGGAGACGAAATCCCGCTTCGGACGGATCGACGGCGTCATCCACGCGGCCGGCGTGATCCGGGATGGGTACCTTCTGAAAAAGACGAGGGAGGAGGCGGACGACGTGCTGGCTCCGAAGATGTGGGGAACGCGCTGGCTGGACGAGGCGACAAGGGACGAGCCACTGAGCCGCTTCATCCTCTTCTCCGCGGTCGCCGGCGTCGTCGGCAATCCCGGACAGTGCGACTACGCGTACGCGAACTGCTTCATGGACCACTTCGCGGCGGCCCGTGAGCGGCTGAGACAGGAGGGACACCGATCCGGAAGGACCTTGTCCGTGAGCTGGCCCCTGTGGCGGGAGGGGGGCATGAGGGTTGACGGCCAGAGCGAGAGACTCGCGGAGAGGATGTCGGGAATGTATGCCATGCCGACCGGAACTGGCCTCAGAGCATTTTCGAGGCTGATGACGACGGATGCGGCGCATGCGACGGTCCTGTATGGGGATGCGGTGAAGATCCGGCGACGGGTCGGCGGGGGGGATGCGGTATTTGAAAAAAAAGACGGCACGGCTGCCGATGCTGTCCAGACCGACGACGCGGACCTGACCCGCCGGGTGCGGGAGGGGATCTCAAGACTCGCCTCGGAGGTGTTGGGAATGGGAGAGGCGGACGTTGACCCGGATGCCGACATGAGTGAGCACGGCTTCGACTCCATCAGCCTGATCGAGCTGGTCAACCGGGTGAACGATGCCTACGACCTCGAACTGATGCCTGTGATCTTCTTTGAGCATCCGTCTGTCGGCACCTTCGCCGAACACCTGTGCCGGAAGCATGGGGAGAAACTTCTCCGACACCATCGGCCCAAACGGGGAGGCGCAGATGTCCGGCCAAAGATCCATAGAGCGGAGCCGAAACCGATGGAGAGATTCCTGCCAAACGCTACCCAGCCATCATTCTCCTCCGCCGACGAGGCGGTGGCCGTCATCGGCATGAGCGGAAGGATGCCCCAGTGTGCGAATCTCGATGAATTCTGGAGACACTTGAAAAATGGGGACGACTTGGTCACGGAAATCCCGCCGGATCGATGGGACTGGCGGGCATATTATGGAAACCCCTCGGATGAAGGGGAGAAGACGGATGTGAACCGTGGCGGGTTCATGAGAGATGTGGACCGCTTTGATGCCGGCTTTTTCAGGATTTCTCCTCGGGAGGCGGAGTTGATGGATCCCCAGCAACGGATCTTCTTGGAGATCGTGTGGGAGTGCATTGAGGACGCGGGGCACAGGCCCTCGGATCTCTCCGGCACGAGGACGGGCCTGTTCGTCGGCGTCTCCGCCAACGACTACGCCGAGCTTCTCTCGGCGCACGGCATCCAGATCGGCGCGCACACGCCGACCGGCACCGCCCACTCAGTGCTGGCCAACCGCATATCCTACCTTCTGAACCTCCGCGGACCGAGCGAGCCGGTGGACACCGCGTGTTCCAGCTCCCTTGTGGCGATTGACCGGGCTGTGCGGGCGATCCGGTCCGGGGAGTGCGAGTCGGCGATAGCCGGCGGCGTGAACGTGATGCTCACTCCCTCGCTGCACATCGCGTTCAGCAAGGCCGGAATGCTTTCCAAGGACGGAAGATGCAAGACCTTCGACAGCCGGGCCGACGGCTATGTGCGGGGCGAGGGGGCCGGCGCGCTCCTGCTGAGGCCCCTGTCCATGGCGGTCGCCGACGGGGACCGGATTTGCGGCGTCATCCGGGGAATCGCGGTGAACCACGGCGGGCATGTCAGTTCCCTGACGGTGCCGAACCCGAACGCACAGGCGGATGTGCTGGTAAAGGCCCATGAGATGGCCGGGATTGATCCCACGACGGTCGGCTATGTGGAGGCTCACGGGACCGGCACGGCACTTGGGGACCCGGTGGAGGTGAACGGGCTGAGAAAGGCATTCAAAAGGATTTATGAAAAGTGGGACCACGCAATCCCCCAAGCCAAGCGGCATTGCGGGCTGGGATCGGTGAAGACCAACATCGGGCATCTTGAGGCGACCGCGGGCATCGCCGGGGTGATCAAGGTGCTTCTGGCCATGAGACACAGAACCCTTCCCGCGAGCCTCCACTTTGAGGCACTCAACCCCCAAATCGAGCTGACGGATTCCCCTTTTCACATTGTCAACCGAACAACTCCTTGGGACCCACCGGAAGACGGAACAGGCCGTCCCGTGCCCCGAAGGGCCGGGGTCAGTTCCTTCGGCTTTGGCGGATCCAACGCGCATGTGGTAATTGAGGAATATCAGAATGCCGCGGCACAAACGCCCCTCCTCGGAACACCGGACGATCCGCAGGTCATCGTGCTCTCGGCCAGAAACGAGGAGCGGCTCCGGGCTTACGCGAGGCATCTGGCCGACTTTCTCAGGAATGCGGTCTCAGCCCATCCGGAACTCGGAGATGACGCAAAGATGTCGGATCTCGTTCGGGAGGACCTGATTGCCATCGCGTCCGACATGTTGAGTGTCGCCACGGATGAGACCGACCCAGATGCCGATCTGGACGAATGCGGGTTTGATCCGGTCACCCTGGCCCTGCTTTCGGAACGCGTTTCCGACACCTATGGATTGGAGACAACGGCCGAATTCTCCTCCGAACATCCGTCGCTCAACGCGTTTGTGCAACACCTGATCCGCGAGCATGGGGATGTCTTGCGCCGCCATTATCCGCAACAGGAAAGGGATTTCGGGAAGACCGACAGGAACGGTGTCCGCTTGGCGGATGTGGCCTGGACCCTCCAAATCGGCCGGGAGCCAATGCCGGCCCGCTTGGCAATGGTGGTCACGAGTGTCGGCGAGCTGATTGACAAGCTGACCGAATATGAGAACGCCAAAAAGGAGATGGAGGATTTTCATACCGGCCACGTCAGCCCCGGCAAATCGGAATACGACATGATTGAGGGAGAGGAGGGCGACCTGTTCCTTCAAAGCATCATTCGGAATAGAAAACTCGGCAAATTGGCCCGGCTCTGGGTGTCAGGTGCGGATATGGACTGGTGTCTCCTGCATCCCGATGGCCCACCCAATCGGATTTCCCTGCCCACCTATCCCTTTGCCAGAGATCGCCACTGGATACCGGAGACCGACGGCCAACGACCAACGATCAACGGCCAACGACCAACGGACAACGGCCAACAGGCAAAGCTCCACCCGCTCATTGACCGCAACACCTCGACGCTTGCGGAGCAACGATTCTCCACTCGACTGACCGGTGATGAATTTTACCTGTCGGATCACAACGTGTCGGGTCGGAAGGTGCTTCCGGGCGTGACATATCTCGAAATGGCGCGGGCCGCCGCGGAGATTGCCGGCGCGGGGAAGATACAGGCGATTGAAAACGTCTTCTGGACCCAACCTGTCATTGTGTCGGATGAACCGACGGATCTCCATGTCAGCCTTTACCCAGACCAGGCATCCGGCTTTCTCGACTATGAGGTGGTCAGCCGGGGTGAGCGCGGCCAAAAGCTGATCCACGGACAAGGGAAACTGGTCTGCAATGGGCACAAACATCATATGGATGGGCCGTCAGACGAATCGGTGCATCCGAATGCCCCATTCGACATCAACGCGATCAAAAAGCGATGCGTGAACCGGAGAAGCGGTGAGGAATGCTACGCGGAGTTTGAAAAAAGAGGGCTTCGCTACGGCACCGGTTTTCAGGTGATCCAAGAGATGCGGTTCAACGAGCGGGAGGTGTTGTCCGAACTCGCCCTCCCCGCGTGTGTCAGAAACGAATTCAGGGATTACACCTTGCATCCGAGCCTCATGGACGGCGCGTTGCAGACGGCCGCGGGACTTATCCAGAACAAGACGGATACCGCCCCTTTCCTCCCCTTTTCCCTCGGCAGATCCGAGATGACAGGGCCCCTGACCGAGACCTGCTATGCCCATGCGACACCCTCGGAGACCGGAAGGGAGAGTCGGATATTTGATGTCCGGCTGCTCGACCCATCGGGCCATCTGTTGGTCAGCTTGTATGACATTTCCATGCGGCCCCCCGGACAGAGCGTACCGGAGCGGACAGATTCCGAGATCCGATATTCCCGGATCATATGGAAGCGATCCGACACCTCCGCTCAAGTGCGGCCTCCAGCCAGTCCGCTCCTCATCTTTGACACCGATGAGGCACTGTATCGGAGATGTTGCGAGATGCCTCAGCCGGGAGATGTCATCTTGGTGAGGCCGGGTGAGCGATATCAGGAGACGGATGATGGCGGTTTCAGGGTCGCACCTCGCAATGGAAAGGATTACGAGAGACTGTTGCGGACCCTTGCGGAGCAACGGATGCTACCCGGAAAGATCATCCATCTCTGGTCCAAGGACGAATTTGGCGATGGTGAGGGAATACACGCGCAACTTGAAAGGGGATTCCATTCGCTTTTCCATCTGAGCCGAGCCTTCATGCGACATCACCCCGGAAGGCGCGTTCAGGTCTTATACTTCCATGTTGACAGCAAAACCGATCCACAGCCGCAATATGCCGCCGTGTCAGGTCTTGCCGGAACGATCAGCATGGAACACTCACCCTTTGTCTGCAAGACCATCGGCCTGTCCGCCCAGGCGATTGCGAATGTTGAACTGCTGAGAGACATCGCGTTCCGAGAGTTTGAGACGGATGACACGGAAAGAGTGATCCGCTACGAGAATAATGCACGTCTGATCAGACATTTGGATGCGATTGACCCTGCCATCGAATCCGACATCCCGTTGAAGGAGAACGGGGTGTATCTGATCACCGGCGGACTGGGCGGACTGGGGCTTATCTTTGCCGAACACTTGGCCAAGCACTTCAACGCGAGACTGGCCCTTTGCGGGCGATCCGAGATGAACGATGAGACCGGACGGAGAATCGGGACGTTGGAACGTCTCGGCGCGGAGGTGGCATACATCCAAGCGGATGTCTCTGTCAGAAAGGATGCAAGACGCCTGGTGTCAGACATCCGAGAGCGGTTTGGACGGATTGACGGCATCATTCACAGTGCGGGCGTGATCCGGGACGCGCTGATCATCAAGAAGACCGAGGCCGAGATGAATGAGGTGTTCGGTCCCAAGGTCTTCGGCATGATCCACTTGGACCACGCGACCCGGGAGGATCATTTGGACTTCTTCGCCACCTTCTCCTCCATGACCGCGGTCACCGGAAACACGGGACAATGCGACTACGCGTATGCAAACGCCTTTATGGACCACTTCGCCAGCATGCGTGAGAATTGGCTGAAGGCGGGCACGCGGTCCGGCAGAACCCTCTCCCTCAACTGGCCCCTGTGGGAGGAGGGGGGGATGAGCATCGACGAACGGATCAGGACGCAGATGGAACAGGAGACGGGTATGCTTCCCCTGACTTCGGAGGAGGGGGTCAGCGCCTTTCTCAAGGCGATCGGTTTGGCGGGCACGAGCCAAGTGACGGTTGTCAAAAAGAGACGATCCTTTGAACGTCTCCCCCGCACACGGCCGGCCGTGATGCAACACGATGCGCGATCAGGCGAGCCATCCGACGGGCCGGCGCATGACCTCGGCGAACAGGTGCGCCGGGTCTGTTCCGACATCCTGAAGGTTGACCCGGATGACCTCGAAGCAGATGCGGAGCTGACCGAATACGGCATGGACTCCATCATGTTTGTCGAGTTGAAGAACGCCGTGGAGCGCATGTTCCGGGTGACGTTCAGCAATGTGGAGATTTTTCAGGCGAACACGATAAACCTGCTGATCGATGTGCTGACGGATAAGATGGGCTCCTCCAGTTCCGTCGGAACCGAGGAAGAAATGGGAGAAGATGAGGAAGACAACGGAGACGCACCTGAGATGCAGGGCGTGTTTGACCCATTTGAACTGATCGCGCTGAGAAAGGACCCCGCGTTTGAGGCGATGTCGAAATTCACGGATATCTCCGTGACCCGGCAGCAACGCAGGAAAGTGATGGTCGGCGGGAGGGCGTTCATCGACTTTGCCTCATGCAACTATTTGGGATATGACTATCATCCCGACATCATGCGGCAGATTCCCAAGTTGGTCGCTGAGTGGGGGGTTCATCCGAGCTGGACCCGCGCGGTCGCCTCGCCCGCGCCCTATGCCGAACTGGAAAAAGGACTGGCCGGGCTGATCAAGGCCCCTGACACACTGATCTTTCCCTGCATCGCCATGCTCAACATCGGGGTGCTCCCCATCCTTGCCGGGCCGAGGGGCATCCTGATATCCGACACCCAAGCACACCACACCATTCACGAGGCGTGCCAGATGGCGGCCACAAAGGGGATCACATGCACTCAGTTCAGACATGGGGAGATTGACGACTTGGAGAGGCAGCTCGCACGACATCGCCACAAGTCCCCGGTCATCGTCACGCTGGACGGCGTCTATTCCATGTCGGTGGGATATCTTGATCTGCCGGCCTACAGTGAGCTGGCAAGGAAATACGACGCATATCTGTATGTGGATGACGCCCACGGCTTCGGTGTGATCGGAGAGAATCCCACTGAGGAGAACCCCTACGGAGAGAGGGGGAACGGGATTGTCAACCATTTCGGCATGGATTGCGAAAGGGATCACATCATCTATGTGAGCGGCCTGTCAAAGGCCTATTCCTCTTATGCCGCGTTCATCTCTTGTCGTGATGAGGAGATGAAATCGAGGCTCCAAGCCGCGTCCAACTACATCTTTTCAGGCCCCATCCCCGTCGCCTCCCTTGCAAGCGGGCTGGCGGGACTCGAGGTGAATCGGAACGAGGGGGAGGCCATACGCGCGAATCTGTTCACCCTCACGAAACGACTGGTTACCGGGGCCCGGGAACTCGGCTTCGAGGTGGACAACACCGGCTGCTTTCCCATCGTATTCGTGGTCACCGGGAATCAGGAACGGACCGTGAAAGCCATTGACATCGCATGGGAGCGGGGGCTGATCGTCACGCCGGGGATGTTTCCGGCGGTCCCGTATCACCGAGGCGGACTCCGCTTCACCGTCACCGCGCTGAACACCGACGCGGAGATTGACACAGCGTTACAGGCGCTTGAGGAGATTCGGGATCATCGCCTATAGAATCAA
>JAOZRQ010000517.1:3387-5044 GCA_029940115.1 Desulfobacterales bacterium | reverse complement strand
ACTTGTGCAAATGTTCAGACACCCCGGCAATGAATTGCCGGGCTGTTTTCAGCAGCCCCTACGGGACTCGGGCTTCTGTCAACTCACCCCGGCAATGAATTGCCGGGCTGTTTTCAGCAGTCCCTGCGGGACTCCCCCCAACTCATAAATACGCCCGCCGTGAACTTGAACGTAAACTTGAACTTGAACTTGTGCAAATGGATGGTTCAAGTTCAGGTTTAAGTTCAAGTTCAGGTTCAAGTTCAGGTTCAGGTTCAAGTTCAAGTTCAGGTTCATCAGGCGGGCCGGCATCACTCCTTGGGCCGTTCATCCAGAATCCGCTTGGCCTTTCCTTCGCTACGCTCGATGAGTTTCGGCTCCACGAGGCGTACGGTCACGCCGATGCCGAGCATCCCCTTGATATGCTCTGAAATCTTCTTCTCGACCTCGGCCTCCTTCTCGGGTCCTTGGTCATAGACTTCCCGCTTGGCCTCCACCCGGACCGTGAGATGATCCAAGTAGCCCTTCTTTCGGACCACCAGCACATACTGGGGCTCCACTTCGGGGATATCCAGCAGAAGCGACTCGATCTGGGACGGGAACACATTCACCCCGCTGATGATGAGCATGTCATCGGTGCGGCCGGAGAGCTTCTCCATCTTGAGGAAAGTTCTCCCGCAGGAGCAGGTCTCCCGGCGGAGCAGGGTGATGTCCTTGGTGCGATAGCGGATCATCGGCATGGCCCTGCGCTGAAGCGAGGTGAAGATCAGCTCCCCTTTTTCCCCCAGGGGCACAGGCTCGAAGGTCTCCGGGTCCACAACTTCCGCGAGATAATGATCCTCGTTGATGTGAAGACCGTCTTGGGCGTCGCAGTCGAACGCGACCCCGGGGCCGCCCAGCTCCGTGAGACCGTAGGCCTCCATCGCCTTGATGCCCATGCGCTCCTCAATCTCCTTCCGCATTCCCGGTGTCCACGGTTCCGCGCCAAAGACTCCCACCCGCACAGGCATCTCTTTGAGGTTCACCCCTTTCTCCTCCGCCTTCTCGGCAATGGTGAGCGCATAGGACGGGGTGCTGCACAAGGCCGTGCATTTGAAGTCCTGCATGAGCGTGATCTGGCGTTCGGTCAGGCCGGAGCTGGTGGGGATTTCCGCACATCCGATCCGGGATATCCCCTCATGGAATCCCAAACCACCGGTGAACAGGCCGTATCCGTAGGCGTTCTGGACAATGTCATCTTCTCGAATCCCCCCCGCCCAAAGGTTTCTCGCCATGCACTCCCCCCAGTGCCTCATGTCATCCGCGGTGTAAGGCCCTGTGATCGGCTTTCCGGTTGTCCCCGAAGAGGCATGAACCCGGACCACATCCTTCATGGGAACGGCACAGAGCCTAAAGGGGTAGTTGTCCCTCAGATCGTTCTTGACCGTGACAGGGAGTTTGGAGACATCTTCGAGGGTGTTGATATCCTCGGGCCTGATCCCCTTCTCATCCAGCTTGTTCTTATAAAAAGGAACCCGTTCATAAACCCATTTAACGGTCTCCTTCAGTTTTTCGAGTTGGAATTTCTGAAGTTCCTCAACTGGCATGCATTCGAATTTGTCATTCCAAGGCATTTATCTCCTCCTTTTTTACAACTACTTCAAGGACGGCCCTTCTCATAAGCCATCCTTGTAGTTCA
>JAOZRQ010000517.1:0-3287 GCA_029940115.1 Desulfobacterales bacterium | reverse complement strand
TCCTTGTAGTTCACAAGCACAAGGACGGCCCTTCTCATAAGCCATCCTTGTAGTTGCAAGCACAAGGACGGCCCTTCTCATAAGCCATCCTTGTAGTTCATAAGCACAAGGACGGCCCTTCTCATAAGCCATCCTTGTAGTTCACAAGCACAAGGACGGCCCTTCACGCATCGACCGCGGCGGAAAATCCGAGTTCAAAGGCCTTTATGTTGGTATCCACAAATGCATGCTTGGTCTTTGTGCGGATGATCTCCTTGACATTCCCCTCAGAGACCGGGAGGATGCCGGTCTGAGTGAGCGCGCCCACCAGCGCCATGTTCAGGGAGAGGACATTCCCCGCCTCCTTTGCCCGCGCGGTCGCGTCGAATGCAATCAGCTTTGATGTCTTGGCTTGAATCAGCTCCTGAGCCTGATTCAGGTCTGGATAAACCCCTTTGCCGATGGCCACTGTAAACGGTGGAGCCGGTGCGAGATTGGTGATCACCACGGTCTTGCCATTGCATTTGTTCAACGCGCGGAGGGTCTCTGACGGCTCGAATCCCACCAGCACATCCGCCTCGCCATCTGAGATGATCGTGCTCTCCGCATCTCCGAAGACAATGGCCGATTCCACCACCCCGCCCCTCTGGGCCATGCCGTGAATCTCACTCATTCGGACAGGCACATTTGCCAGAAGTGCGGCCTCCCCCAACACCCTTGAGGCCAGTAAGTTCCCCTGCCCGCCGACTGCCACGATGATCAATCTTTTCGTATCCATGGTTGTTTCCTTATCGCAATTGAAAAATTGAAGATTGAAGATTGAAGATTGAAGATTGACATCCACTCCTCATTTCTCACTCCTCACTCCTCACTTCTCACTTTTTAACGGTACAATCGCATTCTCCGGGCAGACCTGCGCGCAGACCGCGCATCCCACACATGAGACCGGATCGATGCTCACCTTCTCCCCCTCGAGGAAAAACGCGGGACAGGCCAATTCGTTGAGGCAGTCCCGGTGATTCTTGCACTTGTCGCTCACCTTGAAGGCCCTCGGCTTGAGCAGTTTCAGGCTTTTCGCGTACAAGGTGCACATCTCCTGGGAGATGATCACCGAGACCCCTTGATACTTGACAGCCTCCTTGATCGCCTCAATGCTCTTCTTCAGCTTGTACGGTTTGATCACCGTGACATGCCTCACCCCAAGGGCCTTGACCAGCTCCTCGATGGAGATCCGGCCATATCCGGAAAGATTGAAATTTGCCATGTCCACCCCGGGATTCGGCTGATGCCCGGTCATCGCGGTGATGCCGTTGTCGAGGATCACCAATGTCAAATTGTGGTTGTTGAAGACCGCATCCACCAGCCCGGTGATGCCGGAATGAAAAAAGGTCGAGTCGCCGATGAAGCCGATGACCTTTTTGTCCGTGACCTTGGAGAAGCCGCAGGAGGAACTCACGGAGGAACCCATGCAGATCACGAAATCAGCCATGGCAAGCGGAGGGAGAAATCCGAGGGTGTAACAGCCGATGTCCGAGGGATACATCGCGTCCAGCCCCTCCTCCTGCACCGCCTTCTTGACGGCATAATAGGTGGCGCGGTGCGAACATCCCGCGCAGAGGTTCGGCGGACGCTGAGGGATTTCAGGAACGTCAGAGGTGTCCACCACCGCGGCCGGCGTGTGGGGCACCTCAAAATATTTCCCCATGCACTCCCTGATTTGTGCCGGGTTGAACTCATACAGTCGGGGGAGAACATCTTTCCCCTTGCCGTTTATCGGGAGGGTCAACCCCTCCTCTTGGGCAAAGGCCTTGACCGCCTCTTCCATGTAAGGCTCCCCCTCCTCCACCACCAGCACCTTTTCACACCCCTTGAGGAAGCTCTTGATCCGTTTTTCCGGCATGGGATGGGAAAACCCGACGCGGAGGATGCTCACCTTATCTTCGATGTTCAGTTCCTTGACCGCGTCCGCAACGTAATTGTAGCTTACGCCGTTGCATATGACACCCCAAAGGCCCCCTCCCTTTGTGAAATTGTATGCTGAACTTTCGGATATGGCAGTTGCTTTCTCAATGTTCTCCAGCAACTTGGCATGGAGCTTTCTGGAAACCGCAGGCACACATACATATGTGAACGGGTCCTTCACAAAGTCGCCCTTTGTCACCCGGGGTCGGATCTCCCCCAGAGTCACGATGCCGGTGGAGTGGTTGATTCGGGTGGTGGTTCTCAGGATGACCGGTTCCCCAAGCGTTTCAGAGAGGTCAAAGGCATACGGGACCATCTCCTTGGCCTCCTGCACGGACGACGGCTCCAAGATCGGAAGCCCGGAAAGCTTGCCGTAATAGCGGTTGTCCTGCTCGTTCTGGCTGGAGAACATGAACGGGTCATCCGCGGTCAGCACCACAAATCCGCCCTTCACGCCGACATAGGCGAGGGTCATCAGGGGGTCCGCGGCCACATTCAGGCCCACATGCTTCATCACGCACATCGTGCGAACCCCGGAGACCGCCGCGCCCGAGGCCACTTCAAGCGCGACCTTCTCGTTGGTGCTGTATTCAAAATAGAGATCGGTCTCTTGGGACATCTGAAACAGGTTTAACGAAATTTCCGAAGAGGGGGTCCCGGGATAGGTGGTCCCGAAAGCCACGCCCGCCTCAATCGCTCCCCGGGCAATCGCCTCGTTGCCGAGGAGGATCATCTTCTCGCCGGGATTTTCGGTGAGTAATTTGTGCATCGCTGTTTCCTTTTTTGTTGTCAGTGGCAGACGACTGACCGGACCATCGCCCCACTGCCATTGAGGAAACCCGGTTTCGCCCTCAGTGAGTGGGCGGTCCTCCTTCGGTGAACGGGGCTTGGGAGAGAAACCGGGTTTCTTTGGGAACTGTGTTGGTTCACGTTTAGGCCGTCCAAATCAGCCAATTTCCCTTGCCCGCCCTTTGCCCCTCCCATCTTGGCCCGACCCTTTCTGAGATGGGTATTGAGGTCGAGTTTTGCGGGGCCAAGGGCCGGGCAAAAAACAATGGCTGAAAACGGCATTTTTAGACGGCCCAGTTCACGTTCATGTTTGGGTTCACGTTCAAGGTATTTGGATAACCTTGCACACTATTTTACAGCTAAAATAAAGCTACATTACAGCTACATTTTAATTGTGTCAAGTGAAAATTGTACAAGGAATGGGCATCCTTCATTTTATCTGAAAAGTGGTTCACACTCCCCGGATGAGCAAAAAGTTTGTAGTTCCGCCTTCAGGCGGTGTGGCACCGCCTGAAGGCGGAACTACAAACTTTGCCCGATGGATGAAGGATGCCCGA
>JAOZRQ010000917.1 GCA_029940115.1 Desulfobacterales bacterium | reverse complement strand
GGAAAACCTGGAATGTCAAAAAAAATGTCGCTTTCCGGAAGGAAGGTTGTTGACACTCGCCATCCCTCATGGTGCAGGCATCCTCGTTGGCAGAGTCGGGCGGCATCTTTTCAGTCAGCCACGAGCTGCAAATGGGAGTGTCCGCCTTCGGGGCATCAATGGGAGGCCAGTTCATGCCCATGCCGGAATCGGACAATTCCACCCTTGTCCCGTCCGGAATCCCCAGCCTGGATTCTCATCCATGCATGTGTCGTCGCCAGGCGACGTCATGACCGCTCCTATGTAAATCAATTATCTTTTACAATGTTTCGGTGATTGGTTTCTGCCGTCGTTTGTTTGTTGCCGTGGGGTTCAGGCGAACAAACCCGGCTTCTCTGACAGCTCCAGTTTGTTTGATTTGATCGCTAATAACCCTTGACGCGAAGCCGGGTTTTTCCGGGGAGAGCGAATGTGGGTGAAACTTTTGTCCGGCATTTTGAACCGCTGATTAGACAGATTACACGGATGACACGGGAGGGATGGACGACCAGGGGACAACCCCCAGAGGGTTTTGGGGGCGCAAAAAAGGCTGCTCAGTGTGTCAGGTTGAAAGACAATGGTATTGAACCGCCGAAGGTCAAAAGGCAATGAGACCGCCTTTTTTGCACTCCTTTGGTTGAGCTCTCTCAAACGCTTGACGGGACAATGGACGGACAAATCATGGCAATCCCTTAATTCCCCCAATCATCCAGTCATATCCCCAATTCTTCCAAATCTCCGTTTTTTCCATACGTTTCAGCAGGTTCACGCAAAATGTCAAGGATGCCTAAAATAATGTTTGAAAATGATACAAAAATGACATATTATAAACATAAAGCAATGAAGAATCAAGGATAGAAAGTGCAAAAACTATTTTTTGTCAATTTGTAAGGAAAGGATGAGGGATGAAGTGTCCATCTCATCCTTCACCCTTCCTCCTTCAAATGAGGAGACCGCAATGGATGAATCCACGATCAAACCCCTGATCCGCACTGGCGAAGGCTCCACCGTCGAGTTCAAGACTCAGGACGTGCATAACGACAGCATTGCCAAGGAGATCGTCGCGGGTGCGTCTCCTCATCTTTGATGACCGCTTGGAAGTGCGAAACCCCGGGGGACTCCCAAACACCATCACCATTGAGCGGATGAAAATGGGCATCTCCTATCACAGAAATCCCACCATCATGCAGACCATGAAAGATTATGGCTATGTGGAGCGGATCGGCCGGGGAATATTCATGGCCAACCGCCGACTCCGGGAGTTGAACAGAAGCCCGCTTGACATTCAGGACCTTGGCGTTGAAATTCGTGTGGTACTGCGTGAGGCGTGAAACGTGAGGCGTGAAACGTGAGGCGTGAAACGTGAGGCGTGAAACGTGAGGCGTGAGGCGTGAA
>JAOZRQ010000516.1 GCA_029940115.1 Desulfobacterales bacterium | reverse complement strand
TTCAACCTCCACAATTTGAGTCTCATTGCCTTTCAACCTCAATGACTGAGCAGCCTTTCTTGCGTTTCATTCCCTTCAGTATCAGGGAAAACTCAAAATGTCAGACAAAACGTCGTCACCTGGAAGGAAAGTTGTTGACATCCGGCATCCCTCATGGTACAAGCATTCCCGTTGGCAGAGTCGGGCGGCATCCTTTCAGTCAGCCACGAGCTGCAGATGGGAGTGTCCGCCTTCGGGGGGCATTGACATGCGAATCATGCCGGTGCCCGCATTGGCGGAGTTGCGATGGGAGAACACTTTGTGGCCCCCTGACAGCGCCGACATCTCAATCGCATGTGCCTCATGGCTCCACCATACCCTGGCCCACTCGCCCATACGCAGACTGTTGGGAGCGGAACAAGACTCCCAACCGGGAGGCGAGTCAGCATTCTTCTTGGAATTGCGGCTCGCCTCACGAGTTTTCTTGTGACTGTGCAAAAAGATTGTCCACGGTCGATTTTCCCATGAACATTGACAAAATCAGAGTCCGCCAATTGCTGACGGAGATCGCCTTACATGAAAAACCTCGGCGCAAGTGGTTCGGGGAACAGGAGATGAGATATGCGATTTAAATTTTTGAACAAGTTCAAGTCTTTGAAAATGAAGCTGATCGTCATTTTCAGCGGATGCCTTCTGACAACCCTGGGCGCGACTCTGGGATATGGGATATTCTCTGTCAGAAGCACGGTGAAATTTGTCACCGTTTCGGCAAACAAGTTCGCCATTGACGCTGCCAAAAAGCAGTTGCTTGAGACATCCAGAGCCATGGCCTTTGAAATCAGGGCGGAACTGGAAGTCTCGCTGGATACGGCCAGGACATTCGCGGATGCCTTTTCCGGAATCCGGGATGAGGAGATAAACCTCAGCATTGACAGAAAAGAAATCAATGACATGCTGCGAACCTCTCTGATTCGGAACGAGACGTTTTTGGGGACTTATACATGCTGGGAGCCGGACGCTCTGGATCGGTCGGACAGCCAGCATGTCGGAGCTGAAGGACATGATCAGACCGGCCGCTTCATCCCCTATTGGAGCAGGGATGAAACCGGGAAAATCGGCGTTGATCCGCTGGTGGATTATGAGACCCGTGAACCCCATGGGAACGGTGTCCGAAAGGGAGACTACTATCTGCTCCCGCGCGAGCGGGGCAGAGAGTGCTCAATTGACCCTTACCCCTATCCTGTTCACGGGAAGATCGTATGGATCACTTCCCTGGTCGCTCCCATCATGGTGAAGGGAACATTTCACGGTATTGCCGGCGTTGACATGCGTCTCGATTTTATTCAGTCCCTGACCGAACAGGCCAACAAGAATTTCTACGCCGGGGCCGGCCGCATGGCCATTGTGAGTCACAACGGAATTCTGGCCGCGGTCAGCGGCGCGCCCGATCTTGTGGGAAAACACATGAAGCATGTCGGAGCGGACAAATGGCAACATGACTTGGAACGGATACGTTCCGGCAAGAGCGAAATCGGCTTCACAGCGGATGACATAGAGGTGATCGTTCCGCTGGATATCGGCAGAACAGGAACTGCCTGGGGGGTGATTGTCACGCTTCCCAAGTCTGCCGTGCTGGCCCAGGCTCAGGAACTGGTGGAAGGATTGCAGAAACGCGGGGAACAGGACCTCATACTGCAGGTGGGCATCGGCCTGCTGATCGCGTTTGCCGCGTTTCTCCTTATCCGGCTGGTTTCAGCGCAGATTGTCACACCGATAGCTGAAAGCGTCGAGTTCGCCGCATCGGTGGCAAAAGGTGATCTGACAGCGAGAACAGAGACGGATCAGGAAGATGAAACCGGGACATTGAAGAACAACCTCAACATGATGATTGAGAACCTCGGCCGATTCGCCGTCAATGTCCAGAGAGCAGCGAATCAGGTGGCCTCCGGCAGCGAGCGGGTGAGCATGAGCGCGAAACAGGTCTCCCACGGCACTTCCCAGCAGGCCGCGAGCATTGAGCAGATATCCAGTTCCATGGAGGAGATGAGCGGGATGGTGGATCAGAACGCGGACAATGCGAAACAGACCGCTGTCTTTGCCATGAAAGCGGCCCAGGACGCCCAAGAAGGCGGAAAAGCGGCCAATGAGACGGTCCGGGCCATGAGGAGCATCTCAGAGAGGATCCTTGTCATCGAGGACATCGCCCGTCAGACCAACATGCTGGCGTTGAACGCCGCCATCGAGGCGGCCCGGGCCGGCGAACATGGCAGGGGCTTCGCTGTGGTCGCGGCCGAAATCCGCAAACTTGCGGAGAACACCCAGAAGGCGGCCAAGGAGATCAGCGCGCTGTCGGCCGCCAACATCGAAATCGCGGAAAGATCAGGAAAAATCTTGGAGGAGATGGTATCCGGAATAGAAAAGACGGCCGAATTGGTCCAGGATATCAGCGCATCAAGTTCCGAACAGTCTCACGGCATCGGCCAGGTCAGCGAAGCCATTCATCAACTGGATCAGGTGATCCAGCAGAACATCGGCCTGATCGATGATATGGCCCTGACCAGCCGGGAGTTCTCCGAACAGGCCGAAAGGCTTCTGAAAACATCATCATTCTTCAGAATCCCCGATGAGATGCGGAACAAGGAACAAACAGATGAACCCGAACCACCGGCAAGGACACATTTCGCCAAAGCAAAGCGGAAAGAATCAGAGATGTCCGGAATGCACATAGAGATGAAAGAGATTGATGACGATGACTTTGAGCGATATTGAAGTTTGCGGTCAAAATTGATCATTTGTTGTCCGGGAAAGCCGGGAAATGAGCCAGCGGCATGGGGATGTGCAGTGTGTCCCTACGGCCGGGAAGACAACTTTCACATTGCGAACCGCGGATGAACGCAGATGAACGCGGATGGTCTGTGTGCCGGGCCCATCCGCGGTTTGTGAGTTGTCTGACCCGTGATCCTCACATATGCAAACACCTGAAAACATATGGCCAGGTACTTAATAGGTTACAAGAAAAACAACCCATCGTTCCCCACCCTCACCTCCTAAGAGGAATACAGATGAGCAAATTATCAGCCATTGCCATGCCTGATGTTCAGAACAGCGCTGACACCCGCAACATTGCCATAGACAGGGTCGGCGTCAAGAACATCAAATACCCGGTGCGAGTCAGAGAACGCTCCGGGGACGAACAACATACCGTCGCGTGTTTCAGCATGTCCGTGGAACTGCCCCACCAGTTCAAGGGAACCCACATGTCCCGGTTCGTCGAGGTCCTGAACATGCATGAGCGCGAATTCACCATCAGATCGTTCAAGCATATGCTTGCGGAGATGATCCGAAGATTGGATGCCCAAGCCGGATATATTAAGATGACCTTCCCCTACTTCATCACCAAATCCGCGCCGGTTTCGGGCATCAAAAGCCTGATGGATTATGAAGTCGCGTTCATCGGTGAGATCAACGGAAATCTCTCACCCGTCATACTGACCCGGGTGATGGTCCCCGTCACGAGTGTGTGCCCCTGCTCAAAGGAGATCTCCGACTGCGGCGCGCACAATCAGCGCTCCCATGTGGCCGTCACCGTCAGAACCAACGGCCTCATATGGATAGAGGAGCTGATTGAGATGGTGGAAGATGAGGCCTCATGCGAACTGTACAGCCTGCTCAAACGTGCGGACGAAA
Source organism: Desulfobacterales bacterium (assembly GCA_029940115.1). GTDB lineage: Bacteria > Desulfobacterota > Desulfobacteria > Desulfobacterales > 4be13 > JAOZRQ01. The sequence goes on along the minus strand of JAOZRQ010000516.1, from coordinate 1,395 downwards.
AATATGTCACCGAAAAAGCCTACAACAATCCCAAGTTTGCAGAAGACATCGTTCGTGACATTGCCATCCGGCTGAATGAGGATGCGAGGGTCGTCGCCTATACGGTGGAAACAGAGAACTTCGAGTCCATTCACAATCATTCGGCATTCGCTTGCATCCGATGTGACAGGGAAGCGACAATTTGAACTGAAACAGAAACTTTGCAAGGAGGTCATATGCCCGGAATTTATGAAATGTATGTGAAGAAACATTTCTGTGCAGCCCATTCCCTCAAAGGGTATCCGGGGGACTGTGCCCGAATGCACGGACACAATTGGATGATTGAAGTTTATGTCCGATGCAGGGAATTGGACAACATTGGCATGGGGATTGATTTCAGGGAGATCAAACAGGGTGTCAGTGAAATTCTGGAGGATATGGACCATGCCAACCTGAACGAACTTCCGGCGTTCAGGGATCAGAATCCCACATCAGAGAACATTGCCAAGTATTTATATGTCGAAATCGGAAAAAGACTGAATTCGGAAAGGGTGAGCGTGTCCAAAGTCAAGGTTTGCGAAACACCCGGTGCCGGGTCCTTTTATTGGGAGGATTAGGTGTCACTCAGAGTCAATGAAATTTTTTGCAGCATCCAGGGGGAATCAAGCTATGCGGGATTCCCCTGCGTCTTTGTGAGGCTGACAGGATGCAACCTGAGATGTTCATACTGCGATACCCGATATGCTTATGACGAAGGGGTGGAGATGCCGATTCGGGAGATTGTTGACGCGGTCAGCCGTCACCAGTGTCCGCTGATTGAGATCACAGGCGGAGAACCGTTGCTCCAAAAGGAGACGCCGCGGCTTGTCAGCAGATTGCTGGAGAAGAATTTCCATGTCTTGTTGGAGACAAACGGAAGTCGGGACATTGGCGTTGTTGACGACCGTTGTGTGAAGATTGTTGATGTGAAATGCCCCTCCAGCGGTGAACATCATCAAAATGATCTTGACAATCTGAACAGGTTGACTTATAAAGATGAGATCAAGTTTGTGATCGGGGGGAGAGAGGATTATGACTATGCAAAGGAAATAATAAAGCGTTGCATCCCTCGGAATGACAACCTCAAACACTTTTCCCCGGTTTTCGGGAAAACAGACCCGCAAACGCTGGCCAGATGGATATTGGCGGATCGTTTGAATGTGAGGCTTCAGATTCAGCTCCATAAGGTCATATGGGGACCTGACAAAAAAGGGGTTTGATGCGCCCGGTGAAATGCTAAAATATCGCCTAGGGGCTCATTTCAGCACTCCCTTCCACTCCTTTCCGGAACTGACTGGGACAATGCGTTTTTTCTGAGTTCCCAAGTATTCGGTAAACCCCGTCGGCCTCACCCCGCGCTCGGTTCGGATTGACAAA
>JAOZRQ010000066.1:16236-18102 GCA_029940115.1 Desulfobacterales bacterium | reverse complement strand
GGGCATGCCAGACTGCAAGTGTGGCACTCCGGAGCGACAAACATTTTGTTGAAAGTTCTAGGAAATCTCCGCACCATGATCCCCGGATGCGCCTCCCAGTCTCAGCACCGCATCCACCTGCTCTCCCACCGGGTTCATGGCCACCGGCTGCACTCCTTCGATGCGGCTCTTGACCATTTCAAAGGCTCTCCCGCTGATCCGTTCCGTGCCGGCGAACATCCGCACACATCCCTGAAAGATGAAGAAGCAGAGAAAGAGCACGATGCCGATGGTCAGAAAGGCATGGAGGAAGAAATCGGATGTCAGAAAATTTTCCGCGAAAAACGCCTTCGCGGTGATCCAGCCAGTGTAGCCCATGATGGCGATCACCGGGATGTTGAACAGAAACTGCATGATCAGGCCGCTGAGGTTCCGGGCCACGTTCTCAATCTCGCCGTCCAAAGATTCCTTCCACAAGGCGGATAATTCCTGGTTCAGAGTTTCGCTGTCCGGGAGCAGTTTCTCAACATTCCGAACCGACGGGTCAAAGCGGCTCGTCACCAATGATTCACCGATGTCGGGCCACCTTCGCATGATCGCGAACCGGTAGTCCCGGAGTGCGGCGTCAACTTTCTCAGGTTTTCCGGTCTCGGCTATCGCCGCGTTAGACTCTTTGAAGTGCATGAGCGAGGAGACCATCCCAGTGATCTGAGTGATCGGATTGCCGAGCCGGAAGATGGCCGCGATCCCGGTGCCGAAGATCAGTATCCGCGCCCATAGCGCGATGAGCCACCCCACCGGCCCGAGCCACCGTTGGGCGAGCTTCTGATACAGCAACACGTTCACCCCGATCAACTGCCGGGTGTCATTCACCTTCAATGCCGCGAGCGCATCCTTTGCCGCCCTTTTCTCGGTATTCGTGATCCGATCCCGGGCATCCTCGAGACGCTCCCAGTCTTTTTCGATCTCCGAGCGGACCTCATCTTTCACATAGTCCCGCAGGCTTCTGGCGTTTTCAAGGCGTCTGTCAATCACATATCCTGCCTTGTTGAACGCGCCGAACACCATCTCCTGCAAGATGTCGAACTCGTCAAAATCATGCCGGGGCTCCGCCTTGGGGTCCCAGTTCGGATTGTGCAGATGCCGGCGAGCGGAGATGCACAAGACCCGCTCAACCGGCCTCTCCCACGCGTCCCCGATGTAGCGCAGAAACTCCGGCAGAATGACCTCCTTCAAATCCCTTTCGTCCAGCCGGTCGCACCGGTTCGCCACGCAGATGAGCGACTCCCCGTCAAACCGTTGCACATAAGGGGCCAGAAAATCCACATAGTCCTTCCGCTTGGGGTTTTCTGCATTGAACAGACAGATCAGCACGTCGGAGAGTTCGATGGCCTTGTGGACTATCGGGATATGCGCGTCTTGGGCCGTGCTGTCGGTGTCCGGCGTGTCTATGAGAAGGATATGCTCCAACGCGGCTGCGGCATGGCTCGACCGGATATCCACATTTTCGGCCCCGAGATGGGTGATCAGCAGGGCCGCGTCCGCCTCTTCCCTGGAGAGCACCACCAAGTTCCGGGTGGTGGGCCGGTCGTAACTCGCCTCGGACAGGTTGTCCACGCCGGCCAGCGCGTTGAGCAGGGTGGATTTTCCAGAACCGCAGGGGCCGATGATGCTCACAAGGAGCTTCCGGTCAAATCGCTCCTCAAGCGAGCAGATAAGGCGCAGGACTTCCTCGCACTGCTTCTTCAGGATGACCCCGGGCCGCCACAGCGGTGCCGCGTCAATGGAAGCGGATAGCATCCGAACCTCATTTTCAAATCCCTCAATCTCGCCCCGGGCCTTTATTCCGACCAATTTCTCCCTTGAAATCATCTCACCGCCTTTTCG
>JAOZRQ010000066.1:0-16136 GCA_029940115.1 Desulfobacterales bacterium | reverse complement strand
ATTCATTGATGGCATGTCGTGCGGTCCCGATGATCCCACCGGTGATCTCCTGCTCAAAAATCCGTTCCCGGGCCTTTATTCCGACCAATTTCTCCCTTGAAATCATCTCACCGCCTTTTCGCATATCTTCATGCTGTTCTCGATCTCCTTTATCAACGCCTCAGATTCATTGATGGCATGTCGTGCGGTCCCGATGATCCCACCGGTGATCTCCTGCTCGAAAATCCGTTGGACGGTTTTCAGCTTTTCATCAAGCCATCCCTTCGCGATGGGGCCGAGGATCGTATTGAGCTGCTTCTGATCCGCCTTTTTCAGACCAGTTGTGGCGGGGATCGCGATGAGCGCGTACAGGTCGTTCAGTCCGAACAGGCCAGCCAGTTTTACCTGAATGCCGCTCGCACCCACCGCGTCACCGGTGGAGAGGACATAAGTCACCGCGGCGGTGGCTGGCAACACATTCAACAGGGCGGATAAGGTTTGCCGGATCCGGTCGGTGATCCCCATCTCTCTCCGTAGCCGATCCACCAAAAATCTCAGGTCTTTTTCGATGTTCTCCGACATCTCAATGATCACATCCTTATGGGAGAGAATTGATTTCAATGCCGCCTCCCAGTCCCTGTTCCGAAGGGCCTCCTGTTCCTGAAAGATCACCGGATGGGCGGTGGCCCAGAGGGTAAATGCCCATTTCTCCTCTGAAAACTCGATGTACGGATGCTGACGCGTCTCTTCGATGCCCTTTAACGTGATGATCCGCTCCAGTGCATCGAGCATCTGAGCCGCAACCGGATCCTTGATGGTCACGGAGACGGAGATCTCCGAGCCTGCTGTCCGGCGGTGCATGTCGGTGACGACCTTGAGCAGATTCGCCTCAACCTTGTCCCTGAAATCCTCGGGAGACGCCTTCGACTCGGTTCCGAGAAGCTTGTCTTTGGCCCGTCCCATGGCCCCGGCCAACATCTTGATCGGCTGGCTGAAGATGCTCCCGGTCTGGCGCATGGCCCGGATGTAGGAGGGGTCGGTCTCCAGCCAGATGTCAACAAAGCGTTTCATCACCAAGTCAATCGGAAAATGGGGCAGGGCCTCACGGACACAATGGCTCTGCACGGTTTGCAGGGCATCCAAGTATATCCGCAGTTCATCTTGGGAAATCTTTGCGCGGTTCAGGACATCCTCCCCTTTCTTCAACGCGCTCCCCAGAATCGAGGAGAGGAGTTCGGGCCTCAGCTTCTTGGGGTCCATTCTTTTCAGCGCGTCCGCGAAGGCCGGATCCCCCTCTCGGGCGGGTCTCAGTTCCATGAATCGCTCCCCCGCGGCCACCGTGTTGTCCTCGTCGGTGCGGTAAATGCCGAGGATGTATTTCTCTGCGTCCTCTCCGTAGAGGTTTCGGGCCACGGTCATCGCATGCCGGACCACCTCCTGATCCTCAAATCCGGCATAGACCCGGTAAATCAGAAAACATTTCCTCATGCCAATGCCGGTGAGCATCTCCGCGATGAAGTCGGTGTTGTCCCGGTTGTTGTAGTTGGAGTTGGTGAAGATATAGACCAGGACATCCGAGGTCTCCAGGGCCTGCCTGACCACTTCCCGATTGGTGTAGTCCCCCCGTGCCCCGGTGTCAAAATCGGGGGTGTCCATCAGCACCATGTTTCGGGGCACTTTGCTGCTCAAGATGTAGAGGGGACACCCGGGCACGGTGAGCTCTTCCGCATTCTCCAACCGCTTCGATTCGGAGCCGAACGGTTGAAACAGGGTGGAGAGAAATTCCTTTTGCCTGAATATCTCACCCGGCGCAGAGACCAATATCCGACGGTTGATCCCTGCCTTCCCACCAGCAGGGGAGAACCGATCCCCCACCAACGAGTTGAACAGGGTGGACTTCCCCGATGAACCACCTCCGCAGATGGCCGCCATCAAGGGGAAGTCCGGTGAAAGCCGGGGAAGCAGTTTTCCGTCAATGATATAGGTCCACGATTTGAGGTCCGCGGATTCGCCGAGACAAAGCGCATCTGCCACTCTCGGGATATCTGTTCTCAATTTTTTTAACGCGTCGTTCAAATGTTGATCTGAAAAATATGTCATTTCCGATTTCCAATTCTCGGCATCCTTCGTTCCCATGCCCTTGAACGTGAACTTGAAGTTCAAGTTCACGTTTAAGTTCATGGGCAGGACAAATGCAAAGATACCCCGTTTTTCTATATTCTTTCATACTCAGCCCTGACCATTTCTTTTCCGTATGTTCTCTCAATCCGTCTGATAATGAAATGGCCATATGCCATGTTCTGGAAGTGGTTGATGAATATGGTGTTGATGAGTGCCCCGCCGGCCGCGCCGATGATCGGAATGGCCGATGCCGCGGCTTTCTCTGACACCGTGATTCCGAAACGGGTGCTGATCTCTGAGATCAGTTTGACCAGAACTGGCCCGCCGGCTTCGGAGATTCCGTGTTCAGCGATATACGCGGAGGCTTCGGATATTGACTTGGAGAGCGCGGCCCTTACCGCGTAGTAGGCGGTCTCCAGACTGTCATCCGCCTCTGTTGTTGTCTGGCCGCCGAACGCAAAGACCTCCATGCAGGCGAGCTTTGTCTCAACGCGGGTGATATCTTCCCCTTCGCTTTTTGCGATGGCCGCGACCGAGCGGAGCATGATCGTTGTCGAAATCGGCAGTTCCACAGCCAGAGCGGGCATCCCAAACACCCCCCCGGCACATCCGGAACCTGCCGCCGCAAGTTTGTGAAGGATTTTGGAAGGGCCGGATATCTTCTGAATGCCCAAAGTGGATACGGCAAAATTCAGCGCGGAAAAAAGTGCGCTTTCGCTGATATTTTGGATAGACGCGGACCATTTGACCGGCAACGCCTGAAGGCCTGCTTCAAAAGGGATTCCCAAGGTATTCATCACTGACATGGCAAAGCCCGGGTTTTCCAGAAGCGTCTTGGCGTATATCAGGTTTTCCTGGTCCGTTTCGGAGAATCTCATGGGGGCTCCTCTAGGTTTTGGGTTCTCGGTTCTAGGCTCTGGGATTACAGCCCAGCAATTTTAAACCGCTCCTGATGGAGTGACAAATCCGGCAAATGGTACAGCAACTTGTAAATTCGTCCCCCCTGTTTCGGGTCTTTCCCGGAAGGGGGAGGCGGAAGCCGATCTCCAGATTGATGATCCTTCCTATGGGATAGGTCTGGAGATAACAGCGAAGAATGCCGCAGTGCCACTGATATATCTCGCTTCCCTTCACATCTGCCACGGGTCTCTCCTCCAAACGGCCGTTGCTCCACTCGTAAACAACGTCCCCGACATGATTGTAATAGGTATTCCAGTATTCCTCCTCCGGGATGGCCCGGCCGTCCTCGGAGACCTCCGGAATGCCCCCTTCGTATCCCTGATATGCTGTCCGCTCCTTGAACACTTCTTGTAAGGTTCCCATGTTTCCTCCATACGCAGTTTCATTTGAATATCTTCTGAGAAGTATGGTTCATATACTTCCGGGTCCCCTCGTACCAGACTTGGGGCGTCTAAAAATGCCAGTTTTCAGCCATGTTTTTTGCCCGACTTTCGGACCCGGCCATGTCGCCGCAAGCACTTGTCCTGACAGGATTTGGGCGGACAGGGCCGGGTCAAAAATTGGCCAGGCAAAGTTGGCTGATTTAGACGGCCTATACCAGACCCCCTGTTGTCTCAGGAATAAATTACGGGCCCCGGCTTTACGGGGTCGGGCCTGCACTCGCATTTGGCGTTTTTTGGAAAATTGCAGTGATACTTTACGTTTTCACAGAAAAGCTTTCCGGGAATTCGATCCCGCGGTGCCAGCTTGAACCGCGGATTGCCACTGATTACGTGGATTGCGCTGATTTTTTCGGGTTGTCGCTTCGGACTTTCGGCTCGCGTCAGGCACTCACGTGTCAATTCCCGGCTTATTTTTGTGAGTTGCGGAAGTACTTTGCGAACTACAGAAATGCTCAACCAAAGGAGTGCAAAAGAAGGCGGTCTCGTTGTCTTTCGACATGCGCCGACAATCGCACATGCGAGCAAGAGCAGCGTCATCTTCATGGCTGGTCTCCCTTGTCTGATGTTCATGCCTCATTCCGCGATCAATCCGCGGAATCTGTGGAATCATAGTAATCTGCGGTTCAAGCTTGGCTGCGAAGTGCCACTGCAACTCGCAAAGTATTTCTGTAATTCGTAAAGTATTTCCGTAATTTCAAAAAAAAACGTAATTTATTTCGGAATTAACACCCCATAGCTTTCAGCTGGGCGATTATCTCCCTGACGTTGTTCAGGGCTTCATCGAATGTCATTCCCGACAGATAATCCCCTTCTCCTCGGCCATCCTGATCTTCAGAGGCGATGGCGCGTTCCCCGACAAAAGATGTCGGGGACAGGCATGGAAACCTGATCGCCTATTCCCTTGAAAGCCGGTTTCTTTATCATCAAACTTTTAGATGAAGAAACGCGTTCCCCGATATGAAAGATGTCGGGGACAGGCATGAAAACCTGATCGCCCAATCCCCTGAAGCCTGAAACCGGGTTTCTTTGTCAAATCAGAAAAATTGCAGATTACAACTTTTTGCTGCATTTTGCAATCTTTTTTATTTTCTAAGGTTCTTGGAAGGATGAAGGCTGAAGGATGAAGGCTGAAGGATGAAGGATGAAGGCTGAAGGATGAAGGATGAAGGATGAAGGGTGAAGGATGACCCGGAATCCACTGGCAAACTTAAGTTCATACTCACGGGCCGATCAGAAATGTTCACGGAAGCATCGGGCATTCGATGACAAACGATTCTTCGGTCACATTCTGATTGCTGTCCACCGCCTGAATTCTGATCTAAATAAATGCTGCTGGTTCTAACGGTTTTTGTGGTTTCCAATGTGAACCGCAGATGGGCACAGACGGCCTGAACGCCGGTCAGAGTAATCAGTCAGCGTTCATCTGCGGTTTGTCAGGATCGTGGCTGCGATCCTCGAAGTCATCCTGCATGCGGATGGGAGGGACAATTCCCACAAGCCGCGGACGGACGCGGATGGGCCCGGCACGCAGGCCATCCGGTCACAGTTCCTCTTGAATCAGCCGCATGAGCCTGCACAGGAACGGCATTCGTTGCCAAAGTCAATGTTTGCGGTGACTTTGAAGCCGATATCCAGAAAATCCACCTTTATCGGCTCGACTTTCTCCATGAAGGCATTGTCCACAATATACTTGAAGCCGTCAACCTCATACTCATTATCGTTTTCTCTTGGCTCATCCAGAGCCATTGCAAGAGACGGGCCGGCTCATCCGCTCTCGTTTAAAAAGATGCGAATCGGTGTAACGTCTTTGCCTCTGAAATATTCGGCAACCTGCTCGGTTGCCATTTTGGTTACTTCAATCATCACACATCCTCCCTCAAAAATTGAGAATTTAAAATTGAAAATTGAAATAGCGGATTTTTCAGTCAAGAGAGAAACTAAGTTTTTTTGAAAAATTTAGTTTCTTTGGACTGGTCATCTGTTCCAAATTTCAAGATTCAGTGCCTTGGCATCCGTGAGAAAACCACTTCCCCATCCCCCGCTCCTGCCGGATTGACGATCATTCTGGCCAAGTTCGGATTTGCCAATCCGAACGCGGGGATGTTGTTTCATCATAGTCACATACTCCTATGCTAGTGATGAAATCGGGTTTGTCAATGGAAAAAAATGGCAGGATAGTTCTGGGTGGTTCGGCTCTGGGTTCTGGGCTCTGGGCGGATTTTTGGGTGGTTCGGATTTGGTATTCAATCGTCCAAAATCCAAGACCCAGAACCCAACGCCCAGAACCCAGGATTCAGAACCCAGGATCCAGAGCCCAGAACCCCCTCAACAGATTTTTCCAAGATACGCCTTGTAAATTCCATCGTCCCTGTCTGAAAAAAGGACAAAGATCACCTTCTCCACAGAGGGCTTCTTCTCAAGAAATGTGGCGGTGGTATCCACAGCGATTTTACACGCGTCTTTTATGGGATATCCATAGACTCCGCAACTGATGGCCGGAAAGGCGATGGACGCGACTTGGTTGTCAACGGCAAGCTGAAGGCTGTTCCGGTAACATGCGCTCAGAAGCTGGCTGTCCTTGGGCTTTCCGCTGTAAACAGGCCCCACGGTGTGAATCACATATATGGCAGGAAGGTTATAGCCTTTTGTGATTCTGGCCTCGCCTGTGGGGCACCCCCCAATGGTACGGCACTCCGCCAGCAATGACGGCCCCGCGGCCCTGTGGATGGCCCCGTCCACCCCGCCCCCGCCCAGAAGTGATCTGTTTGCCGCATTGACGATGGCATCCACCTCCAGTCGGGTGATATCTCCTTGGCGGATTGCGATGCGGTCACACATTTCCTTTCTCATACATCCTCCATTTCAGTTCTGATTATAACGGATTTAGGGGAGGCCTTGAACTCGAACGTGAACGTGAACGTGAACTTATACTTGAACTCGAACTTGCCCACAAATGAACATTCACGATCAAGTCCACGTTCATGTGCATGTTCACGTGCACGTTCACGGGCACGTTCACGTTCACGGGCACGTTCACGGGCACGTTCAAGTTCAAGTTCACGGGCACGTTCACGGGCAGGCGGCCTCCCCGAAAAGCGTTATAATCAGTTTCAGTTTGCAGTTCCGCGTTTAGGCGGTGCGAAACCGCCTGAACGCGGAACTACAAACTGAAAGATGCCGCTTCAGCCTTCTCAAGGTTTACCGAGACGATTCTGGATATCCCCTTCTGCTCCATGGTCACCCCGAACAGCATATCCGCAAACTCCATGCTTTTCCGCTTATGGGTGATCATGATGATCTGGGATTTTTCGCCGATGATCTTGAGCAGATCGTTGAAGCGCAACACATTCGCCTCATCCAAGGGCGCATCAATTTCGTCCATGATGCAGAAGGACGCGGGTTTGATCAGAAAGATGGAGAATACAAAAGCGATCGCGGAGAGGGCCTTTTCCCCGCCCGAAAGAAGCGTGAGCCGGGTCAGCCGCTTTCCCAGGGGATGGACCATGAACTCCACGCCCGAGTCAAGGGGCTTGCCCGGATCCGTGAGGGTCAGTTTCGCGGACCCGCCCCCGAAAAGCTGGGGAAAGACCTCGCCCAGCTTCTCATTCACCTGTTCAAAGGTCTTCAGAAACTTCTCCTGTGAGACTTTGTTGATCTTCTTGATCACCTTGTGGAGATCATTCATCGCCTTGAGCAGATCGTCCCGCTGCTCACAAAGGAAGTCGAAGCGTTCCTTGAGCTCGTCATACTCCTCGATGGCCCCGAGGTTGACATCCCCAATCTTGACAAGCTTCTGTCTATAGTCCGCGAGTTTCTCCTCCATCTCCTTCACCGACATGTCCGGTTTCTCCTTTCCGACAAATTCCACACGGAACTGGCTCAGTTGCCTGTTGTGGCGCTCCAGTATCTGGCTGGCGATGTTCTCCTGCCGGATCTTCCGCTGAGACTGCTCCAACTCCAGGGTGCGGATCTTCTCCAACGTCTCCTCCCGTCTGGTCTTGATGTCCGATATGGAGGAGTCGCTCTCCTGCAAATTCGAGTCAATGGCCTGAAAATCCACCTCATTCAGTTCAAGGCTCCGCTCAACCGTCTTCAGAGTTTCATACAGACTCGAAAGGGTCCGGTCATATTCGGTGATCTTCTCCTCGGACGTCCCCTGCTTCTGCTCCTTGATCACAATGTCCCGGGAGAGCTGCTCAAGCCTCACGACGCCGTCTTCCCGGAATTGCCTCAACCGCCGCAGGGTGCTGTCGCTGTTCTCCAATTGGGCGTTGAGGGCCGTCAGCTCAAGTTTGAGATCAACGATCCCCTTGTCGAAATTCTCCATCTCAGCAGAGACCGTCCGGATGGACCCGGTGGTCTCCTCAATCCGCTTCTGGGCCGCCTTTATGTCGTTCTCAACGTCAATCAGAACTTTGTTGTATTTCTCTATCTCCTCATCAATGCCTCCCTCCTCGTCCGTGAGCTGATCCTGTTCCAGACGAACCATCTCAAGATGGCGGCGCGCGTGTTTCAGTTCCTCGGTCACTTTGTAAAACGCCCGTTCGGCATCGGTTTCGTCGCGAGTGGCCCGGTTTTTCTGCTCCATCCCCCGTTGCAGGTCCGTCTCAGTGGCCCGGACGTCACTCTCCATCTCCTTCTGCCGTTGCCGGCCGGTTGCCAAGTGCTGATCCAGGTCCGTGATGCGGCGCTCCAGCTCCTTCAACTCCTGCTTCTTGGCAAGAATGCCGGCGAGATTCTCCTGGCTGCCGCCGATCATGATCCCCTGATGAGAGATGCAATCCCCTTGTTTGGTGACGACCACGGCGGTTCCGTTCCCTCTGTCCGAGGCATGTCGCTCCAACGCCTCTCCCATATTTTCCGCCACAGTCACATGGCCCAGAAGGGCCTCCCCGACTTTCTCAAAACCGGCCTTCACGGAGACATGATTCAGCAATGGATCCCCGATGCTTGTCCCCGACATTTTTAATCGGGGAAAAAGCTTGTCCCCGACGTTTTTTATCGGGGATGTCGGGGACAAGTTTCGGATTTCGGAGACCGGGATAAATCCGCTCCGCCCCGCGGCCGCTGTCTGAAGATACGCTATGGCCGCCATCGCGATCTCCTGATCTTTGACAAGGACATATTGCAGGGATTCCCCAAGTACCGCCTCCACTGCGGTTTCAAAGGAAGGCTCCGGTTCGATGATGTCCACGGTCAAGCCAATGATGCCGGGGGCTGGATGCTGGGTGCCGGTCGCTGGGTGCTGGGCTCTGGGCTCTGGGCTATGGGCATTGGGCATTGGGTGTTGAAACTCTCCCTTCATGATCGCTTTGACGCCCGCTTTATACCCTTCAAAGTTCTCCTCCATCTTTTTCAGCGCGGAATACCTTGATCGAATTTTCCCTCGTTCAAATTCAAGGGACTGCACCGACTTTATATGCTCCCCGAGAGATTTGCTCTTTTCATCGAGTTGCTCCCGGATCACCCGGATATCCCGGCTCAACACCTCAATCTCCTGCCTGCAAAATTCGAGTTCCTCCTTGGCTTGGGTCTCCCTCGTCTCACATTCCTTCGCCTTTTTGTCGGCCAGGGCCACTTCCTCATCCATCCGCTTCAACCGCCGTTTAAGGCTCTGTTTGGTGTTGGCGGCGTTCTGATGGATCGTCTTGTATTTCGCCTCCTGCGTGGCCAAGTTCATCAGATTCGCCTTGCAGGTGTCGAGGGCCTGGTTCAGGTTGGAGAGGCGCTCTCTGATATCTTCGGAATCCTTCCGCTCCTTCTCAAGGGACGCCTTGCGGGTCTTGATCTTCTCCCTCAGTTCCACATTCTCCGCTTCCACTTGGGCCACTTCGGAGAGCATGTTCTGGTTCTTCTCCTCAAGGTCCTGATGCGCGGCCTTCAGTTCCTGGACTTCCGTGGAGAGTCGCTTCACATCCTCCCGGAGATGGGAAAGATCATTCTCCAACCGGTCAACTTCCCGTTGGGCTTTGAACTTCTCGGCCTTTTGTGCGGATATCTCCTGATCCTTCTGCCAGCGTTTCAGCTTGATATCCTCCACCGCCGCGTCCAACTGTTTGATCTTGGATACATGCTGCATATCCGCGTCCTTGAGTTCCTTCAGGAATGCCGAGGTCTCCTCAATCTGGCGGGTGTAGTCGTCATAATAGTGAAGCGCGAGAAAGACATCCAGTTCCCGGACCTGATCTTGGTAATTCTTGTATCGCTGGGCCTTTTTCGCCTGACGCTTCACGCTGTTCATTTGGCGTTCCACTTCGGCCACGATGTCCTTTGCGCGCAGGAGATTCTGGTGGGTCGCCTCAAGCTTGCGAAGGGTCTCGGTCTTCCGCTGTTTGTACCTCGTGATCCCTGCGGCCTCCTCGATGAAGAATCGCCGCTCATCTGGTCCCGCGTCCGTGATCGCGCCGATATTTCCCTGCTGAATCACGGCATACGACTTCGCGCCCATGCCGCTTCCGAGGAAGATGTTGGTGATGTCCTTGAGCCGGCAGGGGCGTTTGTTGATCAGATACCCGCTTTCGCCGCTTCTGTAAAGCCGCCGGGTGATCATGATCTCCGCGAGGTTTCTGAAATCTTCCGGGCCTGTGCCGTTTTCATTGGAAAGGATCAGGGAGACCTCGGCCATGTTCAGGGGCTGTCTGCCGTTGGTTCCCGCGAAGATGACATCCGCCATGGATTTTCCCCTGAGTTGCTTGACACTCTGCTCTCCCATGGCCCATTTCAACGCGTCCACAATATTGCTCTTGCCGCAACCGTTCGGCCCCACAATCGCGGAAATGCCTTGGGGAAATTCAATGCCCGATTTTTCAGCAAATGACTTGAATCCGGTGATTTCGAGTTTTTTCAGTTTCATACATTTTTCTGAATATAACGGATTTAGAGAAGCCTTAAACGTGAACTTATACTTGAACCTGAACTAGCGGTTGTCAGTTATTGGGTGTCAGTTGCCAGTTGCCCCTCATGCTCGGTTCGGATTGGCAAATCCGAACCCACGACCGCCGGATTTGCCAATCCGGCGGGAGCGGACAGGGGCTGCCCCTCATGCTCGGTTCGGCTTCGGCGTGAGCTCAGTCGAACGATTGGCAAATCCGAACCCAGAGCCCAAAATCGCCTCACTCTTCGCCTCCATCCGTGCCGCCTCATCCTCATCATTTTCGTGGTCATATCCGAACAGATGCAGGATCCCATGCACCAGTAGTTGGAGAAACCGCTCTTCCATGGCGATTCCCCCCAACTCCGCCTCTCTTGCCGCGGTCTCCGCTGAGATCACCACATCCCCGAACAATTGAGGGGGCATATCCTCATCCCCTGCCTGTGCCCCTTCCCATGCCCTACCCCTGCCCACGAACGTGCCCGACGCTCCCGGGCTGACCCGGATAGAAGTATCCCCGAACAATTCAGGGGGCATATCTTCACCCGGTCCGGAAATTTGCCCCTCACCCTTCACTCCTCGCCCCTCCTGCGGAAACGCCATCACATTGGTCGGCCCCTCTCTGCCGAGGTATTCCTTGTTCAGTTGGGCGATCTGCACATCGTCAACGACAAGGATGGACAGCTCCCCGTCAGGAGATTCCAAGGCGTTTAAGATGATTCCCGCTGCCTTCCTTACTTTTTCCAGAGGTATCTTTTGCCGGCTTTGCCGGTTGCTGATCAGCACTCCCATTTTTTTCCTTGTGTTCCCTTTTCTCCCTTTCCTTGTGTTCCCTCTCCTTCTCTCTCTCCTCTTTCTTCCCTTCCTTCCTCCCTTCTTTCCTCCCTTCTTTCCTTTCTTTGCCGTTGCCGGACTTCTCGGGGTATTCGATGCGATGGTGATGAATGCCGTTCAATATTTTGTTGAAACTCTTTGCGATCTTGTGGAGGTCCTTCAGCGTCAGTTCGCAGTTGTCGAGCTGACCATCGGCAAATATTCCGTTGATCAGCTTCTGGACATGCCCCTGAATCCGGGAAGGGGTGGGATTCTCAAGGGTTCTCGACGCAGCCTCCACCACATCCGCCAGCATGACCAGTCCGGCTTCCCGAGTCTGGGGCCGGGGGCCGGGATACCTGAAGTCCTCTATCTTGACCGCGTCATTCCCTTTCAACTGCTTGGCCTTTTCATAAAAAAAGCGGATCAGGCTTGTGCCGTGATGCTGCTCGATGGTGTCGGTGATCACTTGGCCGAGCTTGTATTTCTTTCCGGTCTCCACCCCGTCCTTGACGTGGGAGATCAGGATCAGCGCGGACATGGAAGGAGCCAGCTTGTCATGCCGGTTTTTGCCGTCATTCTGATTCTCCACAAAGTAGAGCGGCTTTTTGATCTTGCCGATGTCGTGATAATATCCGCACACCTTGGCCAACAGGGGGTTGGCCCCGATTTCGGCGGCCGCGGCCTCAACCATGGAACCGACCACCACCGAATGATGATAGGTTCCGGGAGCCTCCATCATCAGCCGGCGGAGAATCGGCTTCTCAAGGTTGGCCAGTTCATGGAGCGTGATATCGGTGGTATAACCAAAGGCCATTTCCAGAAGCGGGGCAAGACCGGCGGTCACGATCCCCGATGCCAAGCCCGCTGAAAATGCGAAGCCCCAGTCCCAGAAAATTTTGATGCCTTGGGCATACTCTCCGGTGTAAATGTCAATGGCCGTTGCAAGCACGATGTTCAGAAACCCAAGCTTGACACCGGCACTGATGAACACCTTCCGTTCCCTGCAATGCTGGAGCCAGTAGGCACCCATGATGCAACTCAGCAGAAAATAGATGAAAATCTCAAAATGGTTCTGAAACATGACCGCAGTACAGATCGAGATGATCATGGCAAAGGAGATGGCCACCTCAAGGCCCATGAAAAGGCATACCGTCATGGTGCTCGCGGCCAAGGGGATCCCAAATGACATGGAGGAGGGGGATATGGAAAAGAGAAGATTTTCGGTCAAGGATTCAAACAGGCCTGACGACACCTTGGGAAGGAAAAAAAAGCTGACCAAGATCGCAGAGATGAAGAGCATGTCCTTGTTGTGCCTATATGAAATCCCTTTCTGATTGACATGGAGGACATACATGATCATTACAAGGCACAGGATGATCACCATCCCGCCGACACTTCTCGTATAGACCTTTTCCTTCTTCTGCTGGCTGTTCAGGGCTTGCAGCTTCACCAGTTGGGCATTTGTCACTCTTTCCCCGTCCCGCAGAAGCATCTCCCCCGCCTTCATCATGGAGAGGACTGGCTGGACCTTTTCCGCGGCCTCTTTCCGCCGCTCTTCGGTTTCGCTCCGGTTCAATGTGATGTTTGGTTGGATCAGCTGCTGGGAAAAGTCGACGATCACAGGAACCAATGGCTTGCTGACCTCCTTGACGAGCGGCTTGGCGATGATTCGGACCATCTCCTTATACTGATCGGGCCCATAAAACTTTTTCAGGTTCTCCACGACATCCTCTGTCTTTGTGTCCAGATCCCTCAGAAAAATCCCTTTGTCCCCTTCCCTGAGAAGCACATCCTTGTTCGCAACCACGCCGTTTTTGAGTATCTGTGTCAGAATCCGAATGATGATGTCCGACATGTTTTTGGAAAACTTTTCTTTTTCCAGAATTTTGAATGCCTCATCGCTGACACTGATATTCAGCTGTTTTTCAAAGGCCTCCTTCTTTTGCCAGACCAAGTCATGCACAGAAGGCTTTTCATGAGTTGCCTCAGAAGGGGCCTCCTGATTTTTTGGCGCGAGTTTGTCTGTCTCAGATGTGTTCTCCCCCTCTTCCTCAAAAAGCCTTCGCAACTCCTCATAAGCCTGATTGACCTGACGTGTCAGTCTGGGCAAAAGGCTCGCGTCCCGGTCATAGACCGTCAGGACACCTTCTGCCGCCTCATGTTGGGCGTTTTTTGTGGCTGCCTTGTCCTCGATGTAAAAATCCCTCGGCGCCTTGATGTCTCTTTTGGCAATCTCCCCTATCTTATAAGCATGCTTGGCGACAATAAGGTTCGGGTAGAGGATGAGAGTGAACAGCCCCATCACCATCACAAGAAGACCGGCTCGGACAACATTGCTGGATTCAAGAAAACCCTTCCCCTTTTTCCTCTTTTTTTCTTTTTTCATTTTCGATCACCTGTTTCAGGCACGGCGCGGGTACCGGAATCCTTTTTGATCAAAGAAACGGCATCCTTCATTTTGCATGGAAAGTAGTTTGCATTTTCCGGATGGAAAAAGTTCGCAGTTCCGCGTTCAGGCGATGTCAGACCGCCTGAAGGCGGAACTACGAACTTTTTGGCCTCAAAAAAACTGCAAACTGATGGATGAAGGATGCCAAAGAAACCCAGTTTTTTCAAAAACTTGGTTTCTCTCTCGGACAAACATTGCTGATTCTGACGGATTTTGTGGTCTGAAGCCGCTTTTTCAACGCGGAGGTTGCTCTCAAGGGCGCGGGACGACACGCTTCAAGGATGCCCAGCTTCCGTTTTGCTGGCATCCAGCTGTTCATATGCACTGATGATGTCCTGAACCAGCTTATGCCGGACCACATCGCTCTTTGAAAAGAAGACAAACTCTATTCCCGGGATGTCTTGGAGGATGTTCTTTGCCTGAACAAGTCCCGAGGACCTGTCCGGGGGCAGATCCACCTGGGTGATGTCGCCGGTGATGACCGCCTTGGAAGTGAACCCGATGCGGGTCAGGAACATCTTCATCTGTTCTGATGTGGTATTCTGGGCTTCATCCAGAATGATGAAGGAGTCATTCAAGGTCCGGCCTCGCATGAACGCGATGGGGGCCACCTCGATCACCCCCTGCTGCATCAGGTTGGAGACCTTCTCAAAGCGCATCATGTCATGGAGCGCGTCATAGAGGGGCCTCAAATAGGGATCCACCTTTTCGGTCAGGTCGCCGGGCAGGAAACCGAGGGCCTCGCCGGCCTCAACCGCCGGCCGGGTGAGAATGATGCGGCTGGCCTGTCCTTTTGAAAGGGCCGCGACGGCCATGGCCATGGCCAGATACGTCTTTCCTGTCCCCGCGGGTCCGATGCCGAATACAATGTCAAAATTCCGCATCGCGTCAATATATGCTTTCTGTGCGGGACTTTTCGGAGTGATGGCATGCTTCTTTGAAGTGATGTAAACCGTATCCATGAAAATGTCCCTCAACTGGATGCGGTCATCTTTGCTCAACGTCCGGACAGCATAATCAATGTCATTCGGATAAACCGGATATCCGCTTTTCAACAGGCTGTAAAGCTGTTTCAGCACATTCTGGGCGAGGCTCGCCGCAATGGGATCCCCTTGAATGAACACGCTGTTGCCTCTGGCGTGAATGGCAACGCCCACCGCGTCGCCGATTTTTCGGAGATTGCTGTTCTGCTCCCCGAACAGTTGCCTGGAAAGTTCGATGTCCGAAAATGTCACCTTGGTTTTCTTGTTGTCATCCATATCTGCTTGTCAAGTGATCATCAGTAGCTTGTTTGGTGCATTCTGCACCGTTTAAGTGGAAACTTGGTCGCCGAGGTGAAACTGGGTTTCTTTGGTGAAACGACGCTGAAAGAGAAACCGAGTTTCTTCTGTCTCTAATATATCAGAATTCAGACAATTGCAAATGAGAAATTTCAATTTCAAGACCCAAAAAGAAAAACGCTTGACTCTGAGATTCTGCTTTGTTACATTATCTGGTTGTCTGGTCGTCATAGGTTTGTAACCCAGACAATTTCAGACAATTTTTGTCTCCGATACCTGTGTACAGGACAAAAATTCGGAATGGGCGATAAACCCGGCTTTTTCCCAAACGGGCCGACTCCCCGACTGCAAGAAAAAGCCGGGTTTCCTTCCTCAAATCATTTTTTTGTCCTGTACACAGCTCCGATACAGGGAAAGCGTATGAATCCGCTTGATATTTTAATTATGACCATTGTGGCATACTGCCTGATAATGGGGTTTTTCAGAGGACTGATGCGGGAAGTGGTCTCGATCATCGGGGTGCTGGGGGGGTTCTGGGCATCTTATACCTATTATATGAGCTTGACAAAATATCTGTCAAAATGGATATCAGACCCTTCATACCTCAACATATTCAGTTCTCTGATCATTTTCCTCAGCGTCTTTGTCATCATCAGCACCTTGGGGGTCATTGTCAAGTATCTGCTCAAGATCATCACATTCGGCTGGCTTGATTGGGCCTCCGGATGTGGATGCGGTTTTGTCAAAGGGATATTGATTGTCTCTGTCCTGTTGACAATCTTCACGGCCTTCCTCCCAAAGGGGGCCCCCATCATTAGAGATTCGGCGTTCTCCCCCAGCATAACGCTGATCTCTGAAAAGATGGCCAACGTGGTTTCCAAGGACATGAAACGTGATTTTGCAGCCAAAATCGAACATTTGAAAAAAACATGGAATACAAAGTCCTGAAGCTCGGTTCTGGCTTCTGGGTGCTGGGTACTAGTACAGCAATTCATAAGTTCGTCACCCCCTTCGGCTCCCGCCGGATTGCCAAATCCGGCGGCAATCCGGGCCGATCAAGGGTACGAAATTGAAAGTCACCCATCTATGCTCCCGCGGGATTGCCAAATCCGGCGGCAATCCGGGCCGATCAAGGATACGAACTTGAAAGTCACCCATCTATGCTCCCGCCGGATTGCCAAATCCGGCGGCAATCCGGGCCGATCAAGGGTACGAAA
>JAOZRQ010000916.1 GCA_029940115.1 Desulfobacterales bacterium | reverse complement strand
GCTCGGTTCGGATTGACAAATCCGAGCCGCCATCCCCGCCGGACTTGGCAATCCGGCGGGAGCGGGCACGGGGTCTGCCGGGCGTCGACGACTCCGGGCCGCCATCCCGCCGGATTTGGCAATCCGGCGGGAGCGAGCACGGGGTTTACCGAATATTTACAAACTTAGTTTCTCAAATGTTTTTAAAAGCCATAATAATACACGGCAACATATTTTTCAAGGTTGAAAAAAGAAAAAAAATTCTCCATTCACTTGGCTTGGAAAAAGCTGCATAACCGTCAAAAGCCGAACCCCAACACCGTCACATCGTCCTGTATTTCATTTTCACCTTTGTGATCATTGAATGCCTGAACCAGAGCTTCCCGTTGGGTTTCAAAGGGAAGGCGGGCGTTCTCCTTTATGACTCGTCTCAGTTCTTTGGTGCCGAAGCGGCGATCCTTTTTTTCCCCCAACTGATCCACAAATCCGTCACTGAACATATAAAACCTCATCCCTTTCTCAATGTCAATGGTATGATTCGTGAAACTGAAACCGAGTTTCGATTTTCTGTATCCCAGACTTTTTTTGTCCCCTTTGGTCACTTCCAATTTGCCGTCATGAACAGAAATCAAGGGGAGCTTTGCGCCTGCAAAGATCAGTTGGCTCGCGGCCGGTGTTTCGTGTGCATTGCCGGTGGACCAAGCACCCCGGACAAAACATATCGCGGCGTCCAATCCATCATCAGAAAGCGCGTAGTCGGTATCCTGTTGAAGCGTGGTTTTCACCAAAAAACTCAGGCGCTGAAGAATTTTGGCAGGGTCGCGCCAGCCTTCACCCTTTATGATCTTTTTGAGGCCGAAACAGGCGATCATGGTCATGAATGCCCCGGGAACACCATGTCCGGTACAGTCTATGACTGAGATGATGAAGCCCTCCTCCCCGTCATCTCCGGGTACTGGAGGGAGATACTCGGTAAATATGAAGTCACCCCCCACTATATCCCTCGGCATCCATATGAAAAAACTGTCCGGCAGGAATGTTCTGATATTTTCCGGGTTCGGCAGCAGGGAACTCTGGATCATCTGCGCGTACCGGATGCTGTCCATGATCTTCAGATTGGCCGTTTCCGCGGCCTCTCGTTCTCTTTCCACCTTTTTCTTGCTGTCACGAAGGGCATCCTCGGTTCTCTCTCGTTCAACGATCTCATCTCGGAGCCGCTCATTGATGCGCCTGAGTTCGGCGGTCCGTTCCTCAATCCGCCTGTGGGCCTCATCTCTCTGAACCCGATTCAGATAGGCCTTGGAGTGGTAGCGTATTCGTGCAATCAGCTCGATTTTGTCCGGCGGCTTGACGATGTAATCGTTTGCCCCGAGGGCAAAGGCCTCAGCCTTGACCTTCGGATCCTCCACCGCAGAGAGGACGATCAGTGGGGTCTGGC
>JAOZRQ010000065.1:13127-18148 GCA_029940115.1 Desulfobacterales bacterium | reverse complement strand
GTGAGGCGTGAAACGTGAGGCGTGAAACGTGAGGCGTGAAACGTGAGGCGTGAGGTGTGAGGTGTGAAACGTGAGGCGTGAAACGTGAGGCGTGAGGTCTCTAACTGGAACTCACTTTCATCATTCATCCTCACGCATCACGTCATCACGCATCACGTCATCACGCATCACGTCATCACGCATCACGTCATCACGCATCACATCATCACGCATCACGTTATAACATATGAAACGTCTTTTCGGAAATACCAGTGGGCTGAAAACCAACCAAGTCCGCAGACTTGAGAGACTGCATCGTCGGCGTGTCCCTGCCGAATTTCTGGTCACATGGGAACTTGCACGGGAGATCACCAGCATCTCATACGAGATCCGCCAGCAGATCGGCCTGCTCATCAACCGCATGGGACAGGTCGCGTGTGTCATCATCGGGGATCCCCGAAAAATCGTCATCCCGGACACGCCAGACTATCGGACCCTCCCGGGCCGGCTCAAGGGCTTGCGATGTGTGCATACCCATCTCGGCGAAGAGCGGCTCACGGATGACGATCTCACCGACCTTGCCCTTCTAAGACTCGACATCATGGCGGCCATCACCATGACGGCAGAAGGCCTGCCGCATCAGATTCACATGGGGCATATCCTCCCCAGCGGTTCCGGCGAGATGCCCTACCAGCTGCTCCCCCCTCTGGGGCCCGGTCAGTTGGACATCGGATGCGGCGGACTGATCCAGGCCCTTGAAGATGAACTGGCCCATATCCGCTCCTTATACGACGCGGAGGGCGGAAAGGAGCGGGCTCTCCTTGTCAGCGTCACCGCCGCGCCCCGACGTGCGGCAAACGATTCCCTCGCGGAACTGAGGGAGCTTGCCCTCTCCGGCGGCATCGAGGTCGTGGAGACCGTGCTTCAGCAACGCAAAAAAGTGGATCCCCGATTTCTGATGGGGCGCGGAAAGCTCCGAGAACTGACGCTTACGGCCCTTCAGAAGGGGATATCCCTGTTCATCTTCGATCAGGAGCTGAATCCCTCCCAAACCCGATCCATCACGGACCAGATTGATCTGAAGATCATTGACCGGACCCAGCTGATCCTCGACATTTTTGCCCAACGGGCCCAGACTCGTGAGGGGAAACTTCAGGTCGAGTTGGCCCAGCTGAAGTATCTGTTGCCGCGGCTGATCACAAAGAACACGGCCATGTCCCGCCTGACCGGCGGCATCGGCGGGCGGGGACCCGGGGAGACCAAGCTGGAGATCAACCGCCGGCGGGTGCGTGACCGGATTGCCCGCTTGGGGGATAAGCTGGAACGGGTCCGGAAGCAGCGGAAACAGCAGAAGGCGAAGCGGGACAAAAAAAGCCTTCCGATCATCTCCATCATCGGATACACCAACGCGGGGAAGTCCACCCTCCTGAACACCCTGACCAAGAGCCATGTCCTGGCCGAAAGTCGGCTGTTTGCCACGCTGGATCCCTCCAGCAGACGCCTCAGATTTCCGAGGGACACCGAGGTGATCATCACCGACACCGTCGGATTCATCAAAGACCTGCCCAAGGACCTGATGGTCGCGTTCCGGGCCACGCTCGAGGAACTGGAGAGCGCGGATCTGCTGCTCCATATGATAGACATCAGCAACCCCCGTTTCCAAGAACAGATCAAATCGGTGACGCGCATCCTCGGAGAACTCCATCTGGAGAACATCCCCGTGATACCGGTCCTGAACAAACAGGACCAGGTGGAAAGGGAGACCGTTGAGCAGCTTGCCAGAAACCTTGACGGGACACCCGTCTCCGCGATGGACCGGAGGACGCTGATGCCACTCATTGAGAAGATGGAGGCTGTCGTCCAAGCAGGAAGATTTGGGCGATGAATGACATTTTTGAAATTCTGGAGGAGGTCATTGAGAGGAATCCGTTCAGGATATATCCGGATAAGGGAGCATTCTCCATTTGTGAAAAGGCAGAAGGAGCAAGCGGCAGGTCTGCAACATTGAAAACAAGGGGAAAAGTCTTTGCCTTCTCTCTTGATCAGGACGAGGACAGGCATTTCAGAGTCTTTCCTTTTTTCAATCCTTCTGCGGGAGGCATCAGCAGCAAAAATGATGGGATCATATTTTGCCGGAGGAACGGGCAGGTCTATGTTCTGCTCATCGAGTTGAAGTCGAGACGAGCCGGCAAATATCTGATGCAACTCAGATCTGCAAGGAACTTTGTGAATTTCTTGGCAGCCACAATCAATCTGCATTATTCAATCCGTTTGCCTCCGACTTGCAGAGGAATTCTGTTTGACACGAGTGACAAGCGAAGAAGCTCCCGAAAAGGGCTGACAAAAAGAAAAAAAATTGGGCATCCTTCATTTATGGTTTACATTTTTCAAGCCAAAAAGTAACGACAAATGTTCGTGACTTCAGAAATTCAAGAGCGTTCCATGACAGAACTGTTGCCATTAAACTTATTGATAATAACGGCGAGTCGTCCAAATACATATATGACCTTACGGGCGGAATAGATAAGTTGATGGATCAGAATTCTGAGACAAAAATTTTTTGCTTTAAAGAATAATACATATCGTTATTCTTGCCTCCATTCTGAGTGACCGTAGATACGCTGTTTTTATATTTGAATCTGAAGCCCCTTGAAATCAGGTGATACGATGAACAAAAAATCATTAAGCGAACGGGATGTCTGCACCAAATACATCACACCGGCGATTATTAATGCCGGATGGGATATGCTTACTCAAATTCGGGAGGAAGTCACGCTGACCCGGGGACGCATCATCGTGAGGGGCAGGTTGCATACCAGGGGGAAATCCAGGCGGGCCGACTATGTTCTTTTTTACAAGCCCAATATTCCCATTGCTGTGATTGAGGTAAAAAATAACAGACAACTAATGAGCAGCGGAATACAGCAGGCCATCCAATACGGGGAGATGCTTGATGCCCCTTTTGTTTACAGTTCAAACGGGGACGGATTTTCAGAGCATGACAGGACCGTGACATCCGGAAAGGTTGAGCGGGAAATTCCGTTAGATGATTTTCCGTCTCCGGAGAAGCTCTGGAAACGCTACTGTATCTCCAAAGGCATAGACAGTGCAACGGAGCCTGTTGTCACAAGGGATTATTATATTGATGATGCCGGCAAAAGTCCGCGATATTATCAGCTTGTGGCAATCAATCGTACTGTCGAGGCTGTTGCCACCGGGGCTGACCGTATTCTGCTGGTAATGGCCACAGGTACGGGAAAAACCTATACCGCATTTCAGATCATCTGGCGATTATGGAAATCCGGTGTGAAAAAACGGATCCTGTTTCTCGCAGATCGGAATATCCTTGTGGATCAGGCGAAAATCAATGATTTCAAACCGTTCGGTTCTGCAATGACGAAGATTGCCAAGCGGAATGCGGATAAGTCTTATGAAATCTATCTGTCGCTTTATCAGGCAGTTACAGGTTCAGAGGAAGAAAAGAATATTTATAAGCAGTTTTCTCCGGTTTTTTTTGATCTGGTGGTTATTGACGAGTGCCACAGGGGAAGCGCGGCTGACGATTCAGCGTGGCGTGAAATCCTGAACTATTTCAAATCCGCAACCCATATCGGGATGACGGCAACCCCGAGGGAGACACGGGATATCTCCAATATCCATTATTTTGGTGATCCTGTTTACACCTATTCTCTGAAGCAGGGAATTGACGACGGATTTCTCGCGCCTTATAAGGTGGTGCGGATTGATATTGACAAGGATTTGACCGGATGGCGTCCGGAAAAGGGGAAAGCAGATAAATATGGCCGTGAAATCGAAGACCGGATTTATAATCAAAGTGATTTTGACCGATCTCTGGTGCTTGAAAAGCGGACCGAACTGGTTGCTGAAAAGGTCAGTGAATTTCTGAAGCTCACCGACAGGTATGATAAATCCATTGTTTTTTGCGAAGATATTGACCATGCCGAGCGGATGCGTCAGGCATTGGTCAATGAAAATCCAGACCTAACCGCGGAAAACAGCCGATATGTCATGCGGATTACCGGTGACAACAACATCGGCAAGGCGGAACTGGATTATTTCATTGATCCGGAAAGTTGTTATCCGGTGATTGTCACCACCTCCAAGCTGCTCACCACAGGCGTGGACGCCCAGACCTGCAAGGTGATTGTGCTGGATCAGCGGATTCGCTCAATGACGCTGTTTAAGCAGATTATCGGCAGGGGAACACGGATTAATGAGGCATTCGGCAAGTTTTATTTCACCATCATGGACTTTAAGAAGGCGACTGAATTGTTTGCTGATCCTGATTTTGACGGCGATCCGGTCCAAATTTATGAGCCGGATGCTTCTGACCCGCCCGTACCACCCACGGATCAGGATGAAAGCGGAGTGCCGGAGCCGGATATTTCAGATGATGAAGAAACGATCATTGATGACCCTGACATGGGGAAGCGGACAAAATATGTGGTTGATGATGTGGAGGTGACCGTGGTTGCTGAACGGGTGCAGTATTACAACAAACACGGAAAACTCATTACCGAATCCCTGAAGGATTACACGCGGAAAACAGTAAAAAAATCTTATCGCTCCCTGAATGATTTTTTAAAACAATGGGATGCGGCAGAGCAGAAACGGATGATTATCACAGAACTTGAAGCACAGGGCGTGTTTTTTGAGTCGCTGGCAGAGGAGATCGGCAGGGAGCTGGACTCGTTTGATCTGATCTGTCATGTGGTTTACGGACAGCCGCCCCTGACGCGAAGGGAACGCGTCGCAAATGTCCGCAAGCGGGATTATTTCACCCGGTACGGCGAGCAGGCAAGGGCGGTGCTGGACGCTCTGCTGGAAAAATATGCGGATGAAGGGATTGAAAGCATAGAGGATATGAACGTGCTGAATGTTCAGCCCATCAGCCAACTCGGAACATTGGTTGAAATCGTTGACTTGTTCGGCGGGCGTGACGGATATGTGGAAGCGGTTGGGGAATTGAAAGATCAGCTTTACGATATTGCAGCGTGACCCCCCTTCGGCAGGCTCAGGGA